>JAZSFV010000175.1:0-17805 GCA_045532395.1 Acutalibacteraceae bacterium | reverse complement strand
CCTGCTGTAATATTATCAAATTCAAATACGTTAGCTATAATTTCCTGCTCATCAAGGTCAATAGCGCCGCTTTCAGTACCTGCATCAACCATAAGAATGATTTCTTCTTCAGTAACTTCGTTGTCTTCCGCATTGGGGTCTATGCCAAAAAGCCTGAGAACAACGTTGGTTGACTTCGTAAGAATCCATACGATAGGTGCAAAAATCTTTGCACATACTGTCATAAGACCGGAAAGACCGAGTGCCATTTTTTCTGTCTTCTTCATTGCAAGACGTTTGGGCACAAGCTCGCCGAAAATGAGAGTGAAATAAGACAAGACAATTGTAATAACAATAACCGAAATTGTGTCGAGCACAGACATGCTTATGCCGAGGTTAAACCGAGATGCCCAATTAACCAACTTTTCAGAGAAAGTATCAGCAGCAAACGCACTTCCTAAAAATCCGGAAAGGGTTATTGCAACCTGAATGGTAGATAAAAACTTTGCCGGCTGGTCTGTCAGTTTCATAAGTCTTTTTGCTCTTTTGTTGCCATCCTTGGCCATCTGAGCAAGTTTGTTTGAATTGAGTGAAATAACAGCTATCTCAGCACTTGCAAAAACTGCATTGAGGAAAATAAGAATTACCTGCAAAAGAATCTGCCATATGAGAGGGTCGTCCATGTTAAATTATCAAACCTTTCAATAATATATAGTTACTGTATATTGTATCATATTACAAAGATTTGTCAACATCTATTTTGTAATTCGCTCTGCAATTTCCCTGAACACAGGACCGCAGTCTGAAGAGCCGCTTTTGCCGTCTTCCTTAAAAACTACAATCGTATATATTTCGTCATTTTTTTCGGCAAAACCTGCAAACCATGAATATAAAACTTCTTCGCCCGCTTTGTTAAGCCTGCCCGTCTCGGCAGTTGAAGTTTTACCCCCCGCAATACAATCAGCAGGTTTTGCCGTAACGCATGTGCCCATAGAAAAATTATTGATGAGTATTTCTTTTAATTTATGCGCTTCTTCATCAAGAAAAGCCCTGTACACATATTGTGAAGTTTTGAAATATTCTTTTTTGCCTGACGCATCCACTGTGGCCAGCACCAGTTTCGGCTCTATGAATTTCCCGCCGTTTACTGCCGCAGAATAGCAGCAAGCCATCTGCAACGGTGTGGAAAGCAAATCGCCCTGACCGAAAGAAAGGTTTGCAATTTCACCATCTGTTAAAACATCTTCACGTTGAGGCAGATTACCTTTTGACACATTGATACCATCTGCAAGATGAAAAGCTTTTCCGAAACCCAGATTTTCGGCAGTCCTTAAAATTTTTTCACTGCCAAGACTGAGCGCAAGGCGTATAAAATAACTGTTGCAGGAATAAGCCATTGCCTTCTTTAAATCAACTTCGCCGTGAGAAGTATTATCTGAGCATGAAAAAGTTTTATCGCCTATATTGACACATGATGTGCAATAAGTTTTAAAACCATCTTTCCCCTCTTTTACTGCCGCCATGGCGACAACAAGCTTAAATACAGAGCCTACGTTGTATGAACTTACGCATCTGTTTAAAAAGGGCGAATTTTCATCTGTCAGGCTTGAAGCCACATCGTTCTGATTAAACGCAGGAAAGCTTACCATAGCACGTATTTCTCCGCTTCGGGAATCAAGCACCACAACTGCTCCTTTATCTATGCCGTAAAGATTTCCTGCATTCTGCGCAATTCTTTGTATATCGTAATCTATGGTAAGCATAACGCCTTTCTTTGAATAATAATTTTCAGAAACTATCATATTTTCTCCACCTGACAACATGCGGTTTCCGGCTGTTGCGTTGTAAGAATAAAAAAGACGTCTGTTTTCTTCTTTAAGAAAAGAATCGTAGCCTTTTTCGATTCCGCTGACTCCTTTGTTATCGCTCGTGTTTATATAACCCACAACATGACAGCAGAAGCCGTCATCGGAATATCTTTTAAAAACTTCTGTTTTAAGAATTCCGTCACCGTAAAAATCATTCTCGCTTACAAAGGGCGTTTTATTATCTATACACTCAAGAAGCCGTTCATATTCCGTTTTATCAAGATATTCTTTTAATATCTCCCCGCTTTTCTTATCAGGTGTGGCAATAATAAAGCCTGACGTTTCTCTGTTTACAAGCTTTTTCATATTGCAGTCGTATATATCTCCTCGGATATGAGAAAGAAGTATCTTTTGTGTTGAACTTGAAATCTGAGGAATGTTCTGTGGGAAATAAATAAGACTTAATAATCTTAACGGTGTTAAAGCAAACAAAGAAAGCAAGACGCAAAGGACAAATATTTTACGTTTTATTTTAATCAATCCTTTCAACAATTGACATATGATACTTTTGGTTTTATAATAAAAACGAGGTGAATATTATGTTTCTTGATTTAGTTAATAAAAGAGAAAGCTGCCGCAGCTTTAAAGAAGGCGAAACAATCGAAAGAGAAAAGCTTATAAATTGCATTGAAGCCGCAAGGTTAGCACCGTCTGCATGTAACTCACAGCCCTGGAGTTTTGTTGTGGTTGATAAAAAAGAATTATTACCACAGGTTGCAAATGCAACACAAAAAATCGGCATGAACAAATTCACAGACAAGGCTTCTGCTTTCATTATAGTATGCCGCGAAAAAGCCAATTTTACCGCAAAAGTAGGCTCTGTGCTTCAGGAAACAGATTTTCAGGACATTGACCTTGGAATTGCAGTAACACACATCTGCTACGAAGCAACTGCACAAGGGCTTTCAACCTGTATTTTAGGAATGTTTGACGATAAAAAACTTATCAGTGCGCTTGAACTTCCTAAAAACAAAAAAATCAAACTTGTAATTGCAGTCGGCTATTCAGACAAGGATACTTTAAGAAACAAAGTGAGAAAAACTTTCGATGAAATCGCCTATTTTGCCGAGTAAAAAAATTTTTTGAAAAAAATTAAAAAAATTTCAAAAAAAGTGTTGACATTCTCGAAAAAGCATGGTATACTAATCGAGCGTTGAAGTTGCTGGTGTAGCTCAGTTGGTAGAGCAGCTGATTTGTAATCAGCAGGTCGGGGGTTCGAGTCCGTCCACCAGCTCCACTTTTATGCCCAAAATTAAACATGTGGGTGAGTTCCCGAGCGGCCAAAGGGAACAGACTGTAAATCTGTCGTCACTGACTTCGGTGGTTCGAATCCACCCTCACCCACCAACTTAAGCACCGTGAGAACGGTGCTTTTGTTTTTTATATCGATGTATTTTACGAGAATTTATACAAATTTTATTGCTTTTCTGTATTGATTCGTGATAAAATTATCGTATAGCATATGGGTAACAAGAGGAATTAGTTATGAACCAATTCAAAAAAATGACATGGGATGAATACCAGCACTATATTGAAAAAATTGCTGACGACATCACTCAATTTTTAATTCAGAACAATATAACAATAGATTTTATTGTACCTGTTTTAAGAGGTGGTGGCATTCCGGCTATTAGTCTGTCACATTTATTAAAAATCAAGTGTCTGGAAACA
Organism: Acutalibacteraceae bacterium; assembly: GCA_045532395.1. GTDB lineage: Bacteria > Bacillota > Clostridia > Oscillospirales > Acutalibacteraceae > SIG575. Next base: position 14,287 of record JAZSFV010000175.1, on the reverse strand, counting down.
ATACAATTATTTCATGATTATGTATCACAAGAAAAGTGGTTAGGATGTAATACTTTTGATAATATTACGGACAAAAGCAAAGCATTTGTCATTTTATTAACGGATGATTTTCACGCAACAGGACAGTCTATTTATTTTATTTACGATGTCATTAAAGACATTCTTCCAAATGCTAAAATAATCTATGCATCCATAGGTAGAGATATTGGTTATTTAGAGAACGAAAGAGATTTCTTGTTTTCATGTTATGGATTTTTAAGTAATGAATGCGGAGTAATTTCGAATGAAGAACTTTTACCGCAAGGAACAATTACTGACAATACCATCTTCCCTTGGGAACTGTTTGAAGAAGAATTTCTCAACATCAAATTAATAGAAGGAGAATAAAATGTTTAAAGAAATCACTTGTGATATGGTTAAAGACATAGCCAGATTATATATAAGAGCTTTTGATGACGTTCTGTGGGACGTAGAATTAGCTGAAAAAAGAATCAAAGAGTTTATTCAGCAACCTCAGTTTTTCGGATGTGTTTATGAAGAAAATGGTTTTATAACAAGTGTTGCCTGGGGAACATTTCAACAGTATTACGATGGCAACAGATTCTTTCTTACCGACTTATTTACATCAGTCGAATTCCAAAACAGTGGTTACGGTTCACTCTTATTAACACATCTAAAGCAAGAATTAAAGAACAGAAATATAAAAAAAATCATGCTTATTTCTGCAGACGATGATTTGCACAATCATTTTTACAATGAGAAAAATGAATTTTTCACCAGAGAAGAGTTATGCCTGAAACAATATAATTTAACATAGGAGGGTAATTGTATGATTGGACCAATAGACATATTTTTCAGTCACCATACAGACAGTTGTGGTGATATAGTTAAAGAACTCGCTGATAAATTGGATTCTTCTTATGAGATAACCAGTTGGTATGCACAACGTGATATACGAGGTGCGCAAAATTACACCAAAATTTTACCAGAAGCAATTGCCAACTGTACACTTTTTGTATTATTACTGAACGAGTTTTCATTAAAATCGCGCCAAGTTGCCAGAGAAATAAATATCGCAATAGATAAATCAAAGCCTATTCTTATAGTGAATTTAGATGGTAGCCCTATCGGCGAAGACATTGTTTATGTTAGCGCTGTAGATTCACAAATTGTTTATATTGAAGAAGTTAATAATACTGTCCTCGTGCAAAAAATAGCTCACAAAATCTTTGAATGGTTTCAAGCAGACGAAAATTCATCAGAGCGTTTTGCTGATTACACCTTAACGAACTATAAACTTGATTGGGAGGTAAATGATCTGGAGTTTTTTGGTGATGAGGGAGAGAGAGCACGAATCAACTTGCAACATCAGTTTATATATAAATTTGCAAAAGAAGAATATGATAAACTGTTATCGAATATTTCTGATGCAAAATTTTTAGATGTTGGATGTAACACCGGCGCGCAGACAAAAATGTTTCTGGAAGATAAAAATTTAAAATATTATATAGGAATTGACAGAGAAGAGGCAGCACTAAAAGAAGCAGCAAACACTTTTCCGCACGGACGATTTTACCTGTGTGACTGTGAAGCAGAAGATTTTTCTGATACATTGAGCCAAATAGAAAAAGAACTCGGGATATCAGGTTTTGACGTTATAAACGTTTCAATGCTTCTTCTGCACACAAAAAAACCTGATATTTTGGTAGATATATTATCAGAACATCTTTCTGATAATGGGCAGTTAATTATTCTGGATATTGATGACGGATTCAACATTGCATATCCCGACCCTAATGGAATATTTGAAAAAGCAATACACCTTTGTTTTAAAACAGAATACTCCGGATACAGACATTCAGGAAGAGCAATCAATAAATTTTTAAGTGACGTTGATTTACAAGATATCAAATTGCACAAAATAGGTCTGTCAAACATAGGAATGTCACGAAAAGAAAGAGAAGAATTCTTTGATATTTACTTTTGGTTTATACTAGACGACCTGAAAAAGATGCATGAATCTAATGTAAAAGATGCCTTTTTAAAAGCAGATTATGACTGGCTTAAAAGCAACTATGTATCAATGAAGAACTATTTTAAAAAAAGAGATTTCTTTTTCAACTTGGGATTTGTTTTGTATTCTGCCAAAAACTAGTTTTTCATTTCAAAATTAAAAGTTCATTTCATCTTCTCGTACCTTATGCAAAAACTATTGATGCGCAAAGAAATTGTATACTGGCTATCACCCGATTCTGTCTGTCAGATTCGGGTGATTTTTATATACATTCATCTTTTATTTTCCCTTTCACTGTGATATAATGAAGTCAATAAAATTATTTTTGCGGAGGGACTGTATGCTGATATTTTATATCGCTTTGTTTGGTTTGGCGTTATGGCAGATGAAATTTTCAGGAAAACAATTTTTTAAAGAAGAAAGTTTTTCAAGAGATGTAACTGATTCCGTTAAAGGTATCTTTATATGGTTGGTATTTCTCTCTCATTTCAAAAGTTATGTTACCTATACTGCGCCGTTGGATCTGGCGGGCAAAAAAATCAGCACACTTCTCGGTCAGCTGATTGTTGCTTGTTTCCTGTTCTATTCAGGATACGGAGTATGCGAAGCAATCAAAAGAAAAGGCACACCTTATGTTAAATCGATTCCTAAAAAGCGTGTGTTGAGCACTCTGATAAAATTCGATATTGCAGTTGCGATTTACCTTGCAATTTCACTTTTAAGAGGCAAAAAATTCGACACAAAAACTATATTGTTAAGTTTTATCGGCTGGGAATCTGTGGGCAACAGTAACTGGTACATATTTGTAATCCTTGCTCTTTACCTGATTACCTTTATCGGATTTATTATTTTCAAAAAAAATTTATATGGCGCAGCATTTTTAACATCAGTGCTTACAGGTGTTTTTGTTATTTTCCTTTTCTATGCAAAACAAAGCTGGTGGTACGATACAGCCGCCTGCTACCTGCTCGGAATATGGGTTTCAATTTTCAAAGAAAAAGTGTTGTCTGTAATAACAAAGAACAATATTATATGGAGTTTGTGTGCTTTGGTATCTGTAGGCGCTTTCTGCACCACATATTTACTCCCCCACAAACATTTTATAGGAAAAATAATTTTATTATCGGTAGCACCTTTATTCTGTGTGGTAATAATGGTATTTCTTACAAAATTCCGCATTTCAAACAAAATTCTTGTTTTCTCAGGACAGTATCTTTTTGAAATATACATTCTCCAGCGAATACCTATGATACTTCTTAAAGACTGGAAGATTGCCGAAATAAATATTTACCTTTATTTCGTATTATGCGTGGTGATAACAATTCTTCTCGCTCTCGGTTACAGACGCATAACAAGTATAAAATTCCCTGCGCTTAAAAAGTCAAAATAAAAAGGAGAATAAACTATGGCAATTATTTCTTTTATCGTTTCAATTTTTACATTTATAGCATCAATTATTTCGCCAAAGTTTGTGTCCACTGCACCTGAAAACAAGGATGATGGTTTTGTTCCTGTGATGAGATTTGTTGCAACGAGCGACACACATATAAACACTATCGGCGACAGAGGCTGCCAGAGAGTAGCAAAAATGATGAAAGCCGCTTACGCTTATGCAGAGAGTGATGCAGACTATAAAAAAATCGATGCATTTACTTTTTCAGGAGACCTTACTGATAACGGCTTGCGTGATTCATTCTATGCCTTTACTGCAGTGACAAACAATGAACTCCGCGAAGGTACAGAAAGACTTGCTGTGGTTGCAAAGTCACACGACAGCTACACCTACGGCAACAATTCACGCAAAGTATTCTCCGCAATGACAAACCAGGAAGCAGATTTCCATAAAGTTATAAACGGCTTTCATTTTATCGGTGTTTCACGTTCAGACTCAATAAGCCAATATACTGATAAACAAGTGAAATGGCTTGACGAAAATATCGCCGAAGCAGTTAAGGAAAGTCCTGAAAAACCCGTATTTGTTTTCCAGCATGAGCACGTGCTTGACACAGTTTACGGAAGCAGCAAAACTGACGGCTGGGGCCTTGACACATTCACAGAAGTTCTTAACAAATACCCGCAGGTTGTTCACATTTCAGGGCACTCACATTTCCCTGCAAATGACCCGAGAGCAATCTGGCAGGGCACATTTACCGCGCTCAACGACGGCGGACTTGCTTATTTTGAGCTTGCTGTTGACGGTAAAAACGGTCAGTTCCCTGATGGCGACGACACAATGACTCAGGCACTTATTGTTGAAGTTGACGCACACAACAGAGTGCTCGTTAAGGTTTTTGATGTAGATGCAGGTAAAATTGTAAAAGAATTTCTCATTGATAACATAACCAAAGAAAACAAAACAAAATACAACCCTGAAAACAGAAAAGAAAAATCTTCTGCACCTGTTTTTAAAGATGGTGCAGAACTTAAAACTGAAATAAAAAACGCAAAGATTTACATCACAACACCTCAGGCGGAAGTTTCAGGAGATAACGAAGTTTTTGTTTACAGGTTTGTGGTTAAAAATTCCGACGGAAAAGAAGTTCACAATTCGTGGAAATTCTCTGAATACTATTTTGCCGAAAGGTCTGAAAACATAACGAGCAACGGCTTATTTTTGTGGAAAGGTACTTACACAGTTTCTGTTTTTGCCGAAGACGTATGGGGCAACAGAAGCACTCCCCTTACAATTGAATTAACAGTATAAAGCTATGCCGCAGAAGTAAATTTCTTCTGCGGTATTTTTAAAAATCAGGCACAAAATAATTGTTACAACTTTTTAACGCAATTTATGAATTAGTTTTCAAATTCTTCAAAATTTTGTCAAAATTATGTTCAAAAAGATGTTGATATTTTTTTCAAAAAAGTATATTATTATAGTTGTGTGACATTTTGCAAAAATAAAACTTTTCGCATTAATGAACCTTAAAAAACATTTATTAAGTTTAAAAAACGCAACGGCTGAAGAGTTGAAAGCCAATGCATTTCATGTAAAAAAAGAGTCAAAACATACCCCGGAGGCTTATTACAATGAAAGAAAAATTAGCTTATTATTTCGAAAACTGGAAAACAATTCCCAACTATATTTCTTTTGTAAGAATTTTGCTTATCCCCGTTTTCGCAGTTTTGTTTTACAAAGACCAGACAATTGCGGCTGCAATTATTCTTGCGCTTTCAGGTTTGTCTGACCTTGTGGACGGAAAAATAGCAAGAAAATATAATCAGATAAGTAACCTTGGTAAAATGCTGGACCCTATTGCCGACAAGCTTACTGTTTTTGCAATCGCAATTATCCTTTACATTAAATTCAGCAATGCCGCAAACGAAACTCTCCGTGCATTTGCATGGGTTTTCCTGCTTTTCATTATAAAAGATGTCATTATGATTGTTGTGGGACTTATTATGATTCTTTTCGGTCTCAGACCCTGTGCGGCTGAAATTTTCGGCAAGCTTGCAACAGTTACATTCTATGTGGTTATGGTGCTTATAATGGCTATAGGTCCTGAAGTAGGTGCTGTGAGAAACCTTTACACTCTGCCTGATAACGTAATGATGATACTCGTTTCATTATCAGCCGCTGCCACATTTGTTGCATTCTTCAGCTATTTCCCCGATGTTTTCAGACAGATTAAGGAAAAATCAAAAAACAGAAAAAATAAATAAATTTTTTACAATGGTGGATATATGAAAATCAAAGAAAAAATTATGCTGGAGCATAATGACTTTTGCGAGCATGGTCCTGTCAACATTGTGGTGCTTGGCGACAGCGTTTCGCAAGGTTCTATAATACATAACCTTGACTACGAAAACGTATACCACAACAGGCTCAGAAAAATGCTCAATGCTTTTCGCGATGTTATCCCCGTTAACGTAATCAATTCAGCTATCGGCGGTACTACCGCCGAATTTGCTTTAAACAGGCTTGATAACGGTGTTTTCAACCATAACCCTGACCTGGTTATAGTTTGTTTCGGCTTAAACGACGTAAGCGGAGAAATTGAAGTTTATCTTAATTCACTTGAAACGATTTTTACAAGGTGTAAAGAAAACGGCTGTGATGCAATTTTTATGACACCTAACATGCTCAACACTTATGTGGCAGAGGATACCTTGCCTGACCTTGCAGGTTATGCGAAAATAACTGCAGAAATCCAGAATTCAGGCAGAATGGACAGGTATATTTACGAAGCCGTAAAGCTTGCGGAAAATATGGGCATTACGGTTTGTGACTGTTATTCTGAATGGAAAAAGATTGCTGAAAAAGAAGACACCACAATGCTTCTTGCAAACAGAATCAACCATCCCATACCTGAAATGCACAAACTTTTTGCAGACAAGTTATACGAAATTATAATGAAATAAACGTCTGAGGTGAGCAAAATGATTTTTAAAAACATGGACAGAATAGTTTTCGCAGGCGACTCTGTGACAGATATGGGAAGTGCAAACCCCGTAGGCGAAGGTCTTTTTGACAATGTGGGCAGAAGCTACGTAAGAGTAATCGAAAACATGCTTGCGGTTTATTATCCTGAAATTAAAATAAGAGTTACAAACTCAGGTATTTCGGGCAACACAAGCCGTGATTTGCTCCAGCGTTTTGACAGAGATGTGGTTGATTTAAAGCCTGACTGGGTGTCAATCTGCATTGGCATCAACGACGTATGGCGTCAGTTTGACTGCCCTGCTATGCCGGACGCTCATGTGCTTCCCCAAGAATACGAAAAGAATATGGAAGAAATGATACTTAAGGTAAAAGATAAAGTAAAAGGCATCTTCATTCTCACACCTTACATAATGGAGCCTAACAGAGAAGACTTCATGAGAAAAAGAATGGATGAATATGTTAAAATCTGTAAAAGCCTTGCAGAAAAATATTCCTGCACATTTGTTGACTTCCAGGGAATGTACGAAGAATACTGCAAAATCCGTCATTCATCATATATCGCATGGGACAGAATCCACCCCAATCAGGTTGGCGCAACACTTATGGCAAGAGAATTTCTTAAATATTGCGATTTTGATTACAACAAATAATACGAGAGCACTGGTTTCCTTGGAAATTCAGTGCTTTTTATCTTGTTTTTATTGAAACTATATGATATAATACCATGTATTTTCAAATGCCGGAGTGTACGGAAAACTGTTGAAATTTATAAATACATAACGGAGGCTTCCTTATGAGTAAAAAGCAAAGTGAGGGACTTAACATAAGTGTAAAATCGTTTATAACGGCGATAGTTGTTATTTTCGCACTTATGGTTGCATCTTATTTACTTACATTATTTATTCCTGCCGGAGAATATGCAAGAATCGAAGATGCAAACGGCAACATGATTATTGACATCGAAAAAGGCTATTCTGCCATAGAGGGTGGCATTCCTTTCTGGAAATGGCTTCTCTCCCCCATTCTTGTGCTTGGTGCTTCGGGCAGTGGCACACTTATTGCGGTTATAGCATTCCTGCTTGTTATCGGCGGTATTTTCACAAGCCTTGACAAATGCGGACTTATGAAATACATGCTTGAAAAGACTGTTAAAAGATTCGGCGCAGTCAAATACAAGCTTATGGCAATTATCATGCTTTTCTTCATGGCTCTCGGTGCTATGATAGGCTCTTTTGAAGAATGTGTGCCCCTTGTGCCGATAGTTGTTGCCTTATCCATTAACCTCGGCTGGAATGCGCTGACGGGCATTGCCATGAGCCTGCTTGCAGCAGGTTGCGGGTTTGCTTCAGGCGTGTGTAACCCGTTTACTGTGGGCGTTGCGCAGCAGTTAGCAGGGCTTCCCATGTTTTCAGGCGCATCCTTAAGAATACTTTCATTTGTTCTTATTTACGCACTTCTTTTAATATTTGTCCGTCTGTATGCTAAAAAAATTGAAAAGCCTATAGATGATTCAGAATTAGAAACCATTTCTGAAAACGATACAAAAAAAGACAAAGCACTTAAGGTTTTTGCTACAATACTTGGCATCGGAATACTGATTGTACTTTCTTCAGGATTTATTACATTCTTGCAGGATTACACAATGATAATCGTTGCAGTTATGTTTCTTATTGCAGGCATTTCTTCAACACTTATTTCAGGAATGTCAGGCCGTGAATTAGGCAAAACATCCTTAAACGGTGTTATAAGCATTTTCCCTGCAGTTGTAATGATACTTATGGCTTCATCAATCAAGTACACTCTTGAAGAAGCAAACGTTCTTGATACAATTCTTCACAAGGCAGTAGGTCTTGCGGAAACAATGCCCGGCTGGAGCATAATTCTGTTTATTTATCTCATCGTTCTTATAATGAACTTCTTTATCCCCTCAGGCTCTGCAAAAGCATTTATGCTCATTCCGCTTATCATTCCCATGGCACAGATTTTCGGCATTTCGTCCCAGCTTTGCATTGTGGCATTTGCTTTCGGCGATGGCTTCTCAAACGTGTTCTACCCCACAAATCCGGCGCTTCTGATAAGCCTGGGAATTGCAGATACAAGCTACACCAAATGGTTTAAATTCAGCTGGAAATTCCAGGTACTTAACCTGATTCTTACAAGCTCAATTCTCCTTTTGGGACTTGCAATAGGATATTAAAAAAATCAACCTCATACAACCGTAAGTTGTATGAGGCTTTTTATTTACCTACCCGCTTTTATTATGTCCGTTGCTTCGCCTGAAAACTGACTCACAATTTCAGCAAAACCTGACTCAACAGATAAGGATATATAATCATATTCATATCCTATCACAAACAAGCCGAAAACAATTATCGCAGTTACTACAATAATCAGGACAATCTTCCATGTGTTTGACTTCTGAGCGTTGTTATCAGGCACTACTGTGGTGACCGACGGCACACTGTTTTGATACGGTGCGTACGGATTGTAATTTGCGCCACCTGCCCGGGGCACAAAATACTGTGCATTTGTTGCAGGAGGAGTCTGTGGAGTATTTGCAACGGCTCTCGCAGCAGGCATATCAACCTGCCAGACATCGGCATTGAAATTCAGAACATCCTTTTTGTCTGAAGGAGTTTTGTTCGGATTATTATTCATTAAAAATCTTCCTTCTGTTAATCAATAATAAAATTTATTTTGGTTTAATCAGATTCTATTTCTGAATTTTTTAAAACGCTTTACCCAACCTTTGCTGTTATCGTCAACGTTACCCTGACAGACCCGGCATGAGCCGTTGACTACAACCGAACCGCATTGGGGACAGAATTCTTTCTGCACGGTTACTCCCACTTTCCAACCGCATTCACCGCAGAACACATCGTTTGCTTCCATGGGAGAGCCACAGTTTGCGCAGGTTTTTGCGCTTGGTGCAGCAGATTCACTCCAACCGCACTTGATACAGAATTCGCCAGGCATAGGCTCGCCGCATCGGAGACACAAAGTGCCTGATTGCGGTACGTTTCCGGGCCGTGGTGCACCCTGAGATGTTTTTCCGTTAAGGTCATCTGTTGCTGCACCTACGATTTCTTCTATCGATATTCCACCAATTTTTTCTTCCATTTCAAATCACCTCTCACTGTATATTCCGACAAAAATAAAGTTAAAATCAACTACCGATTTTTTGTATAGTTGTTTTCTCCGTCGTGCTTTCTTCGGCTTTCGACGGTTTTTTGGCAGTTTCTTTTTTGCTGAAATACTTTTCAGAAGTTTCTTCTTCCTGAGAAAAAGTTATTTTTTTATCATCCCTGTCAGATTCATGTTTGTCCTTACCGAGTTTGACGGACAAAATAATAATAACTGCCACCACCGCAACAAGAAGCACAGACAAAACCGCAGTAACTATCCTGAATTTTTTTTCATTGTCAGCCTTTGTTCTATTTATAACCTTGGGAGCGCTCGGCATAAAGTTGTTTATATCGTCAACCTTTTCCTGAGCTGACTGTTCACCAACAGAGCTTTCATAATTTTGTACAGATGCCTTTCGGACTGCACCTTCGTAAACCTTTTTGCTCAGACCTACATCAAGAGATTCAACCTTTTCTTCGTACAACATGGCAATAAACGAACAGTCGTCTGATGTAGAGTCAGGAGTAATGATATATTTATCTATTGTTTCCGCAAGTTTTTCTTCTCCGTTTTCTTCCCCTGCCATGAGAGTCATTTTTCTTGCAGAGTCGTGGAAACGAGCGGCATCTTCGTCGTAAACGTATTCAGCTGTGCCGTCACTCATAAGGAAAAACGCCACTATGTCGTCTGTTTTTGTTTTATAAATACGCAGATGCTCTCTGGCTTTAGGGTTTGAAATAAAGAATGTATGGTTTGCAAATTCGCCGTTATCAGGGGCAGACACAACGCGTGTGGCGTCAGCTGTCACCTTACCGATTACACCGTCACCGATATGGCAGATTATGGCATTTTCGTCTTTGACGGCAACAACAAGCATAGTCGATGATAATTTTGCAATTTCATCAACGCCTAATTCTTCCGCCGTGGCTTTGAGATGATGATGACATACACCGACTAAAATGTTTTTCATTTCGTCTTTGTCTTCAATATCATAAAATCTGTCAAAGTTATTGCAGAAAAATTCAGATATATTTTTCGTAACACATTCTGCGCCTGCGGCAGCGTGTGTATATCTCTTTCCTCCGGCACCGTCAGCCAAAGCAATAACCGTTACTCCGTTTTCCGTCAGAGAATATGTTCTGTCTTCGCAGGGAATATCGTTTGCTTTGTGCTTACCGCCCTGAGCATAATGTTGTATAATTTTCATGTGTCAATCAGATCCAACTACTAATATCGTTTAAGTCAGCTTCAACGCCCTGGTCAAGAGCTTCAACCTCATAAAGACCATCCTGGCTTCCGCCGGCGATGATACTTTCTGAACTTGAACTGAGGAAGCTGAACAATTCGTCAAGGTTTGTTTCTTCAACTCTGATAGGTTCAGGTCTCTTGTTTGAAAGACGTTTGAGCATTTCAAAGTTTGCATCAGAGCCGATGCCGATGTTGAAAACAACGAGTTTGCTGTTGTTTTCAAGTTCAATTGTCTGGTTGATTGCAATATTCATATTTGCAAGCGCTTCTTCACCCTCAGGCTCACCGTCAGTAATAACAACAAGCCACGGTTGGAAATATTTGATACCTTTTTCTCTGTAAGCAATTTTTCTGATTTCAAAAAGCTTGAGCGCAACCTGAATTGCTTCTCCGAGAGGAGTGAATGAGCGGTGCACTGTTTCGATTCTTGAATACTGATAATCAGAAATAGGACCGAAAGATTTGCTGATATTAGGTTTACCACCAAAAGTAACGATAGAAATATCTGCTGAAGAATTAACATCTTCGTTGCTCTTCATTGTCCAGATAAATTTTTCAAAAGCCTCGTTAAGCTCCTGCATTCTTGTTTTGCCGCTTGCAGTGGGAGCATCCATTGAGCCGCTTGTGTCAAGGCAGAAACAGATCGGCAATCTCTTTTTAGTGGTTTTGGCAAAATCGCCTGCTGACAAATTTTCGTAAATACTCATTTTCTTTCTCCTCCGTATTAATCAAACAGAATTTCATCAATTGGCGGAATTGACAAACGTCTGCTTTCAATAAATCTCTTGTATGTTTTCAACATCAGCACCATCTCTGATATCGTATATCTCGTACCGTTTTTGAATATATCGTACAAGAATTTCTGGAACTGATTCGGTGTGTTTATCCACATATAATTGTAGCCGCCCATAATGGGGATTCTTGAAAAATTGCCTGCTGATGTTTCGGGATACGGGAAACTCAACGCCTGCATTTCTTCTTCAAGAGTATCGGCACCGTTTCTCTGGTCATAAGGATGAATGCCGCAGAAAAGAATCTTGAACATAAGAACAGAACAAGCATAGCTTTCTGTTTCGTAAGTTCTTAAAACCCTTTTAAGTTCAACTCCGTGGAGCTCGGGAGCGGTAAAATCAGGAAATCCTATGGGGCAAGGAAGATTTTTTATCTGACATGAGTCAAGGTCTACAAGGCAAGGCTCTCCGTCAGGGCTTACAAGAATATTCTTGAATCTCAGGTCGCCCACCAAAATTCCGAACTGATGAAGATATTGTATTTTCTGAAGAAGCTTGATTGTGAAATCGACTAAATCAATCTTTTTCCATCCCGGAAACTCTTTGAGTATACGCTCGGCACCATCAAAAACAGTTGAAATATTCTTGCCTGAGACTTTTTTCATGATAAATCCCACAGGTTTGCCCTGCTCTGAATAAACAACTTTTTCGGGCCAGCACAAGCCGTCGTAACTAATCTGCTTTTTCTCCATGAGAAGAATTTTTTTAAGTCTCAGCGGTGTCAACTGACCTTTATGGTAAATTTTGACCACATAATTTCCCGGGTAGTCGCAATTGTAAACAGCGCCCTCGCCGCCACGGGCAATAAACTTTCCTAAATTAACGATTCTGCCTGCACTTGTCAGGACTCTTGCCCCTTCTTTTGCCTCAAAATCAATTCTGAAATGAGTGTTATTTATTACAGACATATCAATATGCGTTGTGGAGGCTTCCACCAATTCACCTGAATCATAGGCGTTAAGGTTTCCGTTTTCGTCTACGATAATCGCTTTGCATTCAAAAGGTTTGCCCAGCTTCACAACGGCCTCGGCAAATTCCGACTCGCGATAATAAACGAAGCAGACATTAGGCTTAGAATATAATTTCTCAACAATTTCCGTGCTGCTGGTCACGTCAGATGCTTTCAGAAGCAACTGGTTTTCACCAAGTTTTCTGAGAAAATTAATTGCCATGTTGGCAATTTTCTTCTGCTCCTCGTTCAGACTTTTTATAATAACTTCGTAATTTTCATAAAACTCTTTACTTACGAAAGCCTTAATGTTGTTTGAAACAATATGTTCTGTTAATTTTTCCAGAACTTCCCGGGAATTAATATTAACAATTGCCGAAAAATCTATTACAAATAACATTGGTCCTTTTAATTCGGAAATGTTCACGCAACAAACTCTCCCTTTCATACCGCTTGTTTATACACATCGAAATTATATCACTTATCTTTTGAAACTACAATATACTTTTTGCTTTTTTCAAAAAACTACGGTTGCAGGAATCAAAAAAATATGGTAAAATGATTCATATTTAATTGGAGTAGATAGATATGGCAATTCTGATGTTTGTTTTTGCAGTTTTTGCAATTTTAGGCGCAGTTGACAGAATCATAGGCAACCGCTTCGGCATAGGCGAAGAATTTGAAAAAGGCATAACGGCAACAGGCTCTCTTGCTCTTTCAATGGTGGGTATGATTTGCATTGCACCTGTGTTTACAAAGTTTTTAATTCCCGTAATCACACCCGTTGCAAATGTTTTTCACTTTGACCCGTCGGTAATCGTAAGCTGTGTTCTCGCCAACGACCTTGGCGGTGCAAGCCTTGCCGAAAGCCTTGCTAAAGAAGACATTTTAGGCGCATTCAACGGTCTTATTGTTGCGTCCATGCTTGGTGCTACGATTTCTTTCACAATCCCCGTTGCACTGCGCTCAATAAAAAAAGAACTTCACAAAGAAGTTTTACTTGGTATTCTTTGCGGTATCGGCACAATTCCCGTAGGTTGCATAGTTTCGGGGCTTATGCTCGGAATCAATTTTGTGCAATTGCTTCTCAACCTTATGCCCGTTATTGTTATTGCACTGATTACGGCTCTGGGAATACTTAAAGCACCTGACCTGACAGTCAAGATTTTTAAAATTTTAGGTCATATAATTGTCTGCCTTGTAACAGTCGGTCTTGCAGGTGGAATTTTCCTTTCGCTGACAGGCAAAACTCTCATTCCGGGAATGGCAGATATTCTTGAGGGATTCGAAATTGTAGCAAATATCGGCATAATTCTGGCAGGTGTGTTTCCCCTTATTTTTGTTATTTCAAAGGTTCTTGGCAAAGTCTTCAGAAAACTCGGAAACGTTTTAAAAATCAACGACGTTTCTGTAATGGGATTTATTTCTTCACTTGCAAACAGTATCCCCACATTTGAAATGGCAGAAAAGATGGATAAAAAAGGCGTTATTATGAACATGGCGTTTGTCGTTTCAGGCTCCTTTGTTTTCGGCGACCACCTTGCATTTACAATGGCATTTGACAAATCCTTCGTAGGTGCTATGATTCTCGGCAAAATCATATCTGCCCTTTCTGCTGCAGTTGTAGCCGCATTCATTTACAAACTCAATTACGAAAAGAGACAAGAAAAAGAGCCCTGACCAGGTCTCTTTTTGTCATATCGGCTGCCTGCATAGCCCGCTCTTCCTCGCTGAGATACGGTGTCATTTTATTGCGGATGTCCTGCATTTTTTCATCC
>JAZSFV010000204.1:0-11780 GCA_045532395.1 Acutalibacteraceae bacterium | reverse complement strand
ATTCAGGAAAGCCGTCGTCAGTGGGCAAGAGAAGGTGTGGATTATTCTTACGCAGACCTTGAAAAATTAGCTCTTGAAGCTGAGCCTTTCAAATGCTTTATTGACCCCGATGCACCTGAATTTGTGCCTCACGGAAATCTTCCCGAAAGAGTAAGAGAATATTGCAGAAAAACTAATCAGCCCGTTCCCGAAACTGTAGGCGAAATTATGCGTTGCATTTATGAAAGCCTTGCGATGAAATACAGAGAAACTTTTGACAAAATCAAAGAATGTACAGGCAAAAGCTACGAGGTGCTTCACGTTATCGGTGGCGGTACAAAAGATACTCTGCTTTGCCAGTTGACTGCAAATTCATGCGGTTGCGAAGTTAAAGCAGGTCCTATAGAGGCAACAGTTCTCGGCAACCTTGCAGTTCAGCTTATTGCTCACGGTGAAATCAAGGATATCAAAGAAGCAAGAGAAATTATTGCTTCAAGTGAAAATGTTGTAACTTATGTTCCCCAAGAGAAAGACTTATGGTCTGAAAACTTTGAGAAATATCTGAAAGCAACTAAATAAAACAGAAACACCGCTGAATAAAAATCAGCGGTGTATTTTTTATCTGTTTAAAAGATAAATTGCAAAATTAAGATATCCTGCAAAAGTTACCCATAAAAGATAGGGGATTAAAAGAAGTCCTGCAGGTTTTGAAATTCTGTAGAAAAGAATAATATTTGCAATTATCAATGCCCATAATGCAACGAGCCAGATAAATGCAAAAAGAAAATCTCCTCTGTTGAAAAAAATTATTGACCAGAGGAAGTTAAAGAAAAGTTGCGCACCGTAAACAATAAAAGCAGTTCTTTTTTCTTTAGCTGAAGCAGAGCTTGTTGCAACAAGATATGCTGCAATTCCCATCAGAGTAAAAAGAATTGTCCACACAACGGGGAAAAGCCAGCCGGGAGGAGATAAAGGCGGTTGATTAAGGTTAGAAAAAGCCTCCATGCTGTTCATCGTGAATAATGCAGATAATCCACCCACTGCCAAAGGTATGAAAAGGTTGATAAGTAAAGGTTTTAATCTGATTGTCATAAAAAATCACCTCGTATATTAGTATACGAGGTTTTGTGTTGTTTATGTATTGATTTTTTAAAAAAGACTTGCCATAGTAACGGCACCCACGATAGAAGAAATAATAGAAAAAACTTCGCCCACAATGCTCACTGCAAGACCTGTGATTTTATTAGTTTCTTTGTATTCTTTAATGCCAAGCACTATACCTACGATAGATGTGGCGTGTCCTATAATTGCAAATATCCATGAGAAAACAATTCCCACAATGCCGAGAATCAATGAAACAGAAGTTTTCTTAGCCTGAGGAACGTTCTGATTCTGGGGCGGATATACAGGAGGCTGGGGCTGATATGGTTGCTGCTGATAAGTCGGTTGATAGGGCTGTTGTGGTGCTGCTGCAAAGGGACGTCCGCAACCATCGCAGAATGTTGCGTTGTCAACACATTGTTTTCCGCAGTTAGAACAAATTTTCATAATTAAAACCTCCAGAAATTAATTTTCGTCTGCTTTATAATTATATGACAATTTATAACGTTTGTCAAATAAAATATGGTCTGGCCCGCCCGAGAGGATTCGAACCCCCGACCTTCAGAATCGGAATCTGCTGCACTATCCTGCTGTGCTACGGGCGGAAATGTTTATGTTATATTCTATCACAAAAAAAATTATTTTACAACTTGAATAGTGACAAAATAAAAATTTCATGTTACACTAAAAATAAGAGGTGATTTTATGAATATTAAACTTATCGGTAAACCGAAAACAATTATTTCAAACCCTTACAGTAAGCATAATTATTTCGGCTGGCCAACGGTTAAAATCCTGCAGGACGGCAAAATTGCAGTCGGTGCATCAGGTTTTCGTTTTGAACATGTCTGCCCTTTCGGAAAAGCAGTAATTTCTTACAGCTTTGATGGTGGCGAAACTTATACTTTACCTGCACCTGTTATTGATACACCTCTTGACGACAGAGATGCAGGCATCTGCACTTTTGGCGAAAGAGGAGTTATCTTTACTTCTTTCAACAACTCTGCAGAAATGCAGAGGGGATATAATAAAGACGATGTTTATATCCAGAGTTACATAAATACAATTACTGAAGAAGATGAAGAAAATTATCTCGGCTCAACTTTCCGTATAAGCTACGACTGCGGAGTTACTTTCGGCAGACTTTTTCATTCTCCCGTCACTTCTCCCCATGGTCCTACGGAATTAAGCGACGGCACAGTTTTGTGGGTTGGAAATAATTTTGATAACTGTGAAGCGGGGCTTGAAGTTATAAAACTTGATACTCAAACAGGTGAAGCAGAATATATAAGTAAAATCACAATTGATGATAAAAATATTTTTCTTAACGAGCCTCACATGATTGAACTTCCTGACGGCAGACTCATCTGCCATATAAGAGCGGAAAATGATAAAGTTTTTACAACTTATCAGTGCTTTTCTTCCGATAAAGGCAAAACGTGGACTTACCCTGAAAGACTTCTTGACGAAACGGGAGGAGCACCGCCTCATCTTATTCTTCATTCTTCGGGCGCACTTATTTCAACCTATGGCAGAAGAAAACAGCCTTACGGAATTATGGCTATGATAAGTTATGATATGGGTGAAACCTGGGAAAAAGATATAAGAATTTACGAAAATACCGCTTCGGACGATATTGGTTATCCGTCAACAATCGAGCTTCCTGATAAAAGCATGATTACAGTTTTCTATTCAAAAGAAAAAGACGATTCAGAGCCTTGTGTTATCAGACAGCAGAGATGGAGTTTATAAATTCAAACAAAATAAAAAATTGCCTCAACCCATTAAGGTTGAGGCTTTTTTTATTTTGTTTTCTTTTTCTTGACTTTGTTAAGGGATTTATTGATTTTGATAATATCTTCTTTGGGAAGACCTCCGCCTATCATCATAATAATTCTCTTCAATGTGAATCCTTTAGCCATGTCAATCATTGTCTTGTTAAGGTCAAAGCCTGCAACGCCTGCTTTTTTGCCTGACTTCTTCTTGTCTTTTGATTTATCTGATTCGCCGAAGAAAGAATCTTTCATTTTAAGAAGTGCTTTTACAAGAATAATTTTACCTCTTAAAGGCTTCATTATATCGCCCAGAGTATCGTTGATTGAAAGGTAACCTGCAGGTGTATCAATTTCAAACCAGTTGATAACGCCGCCTTCTTCTTTCATGCGGTAATCTTCGTTGAAAGTTTCGACTTTTCTGATTTTACTTTCGTCTTCAAATTCTCCTGCAACTGCTTTAAGCACAGTTTCTCCTTCGTTTTTAACGTCGAAGTAGAAGAAAGGATATTTTTCTTTTTTCTGCTTGCCAACACTTACTCCGTTTGCAAAAAGTTCAACTTCGTCGCAGTTTGAATAAACAGTAACTTTTGTCACGTCTTCAACTCTGTCAACGTATCTCTTTGAAGTAATGTGGACAAATTTTTCGTCTGAAAGCCATGCTTTGTAAGCATAGAAAGCATCTTTTTTATACTGTCTGTCGAAAGAAACAAGTCCCTTATGGTTCATTCCGTTTTCGCCGCCCTCTGCACGTGCGTCTGCGGCAAAGTCAAACATATTCCATACATGAGTTGCCCACAGATACGGTCTGTCCATAATCTGCTTGATTGCTTCTTCGTGGTAATATGATTGATATTCTTCAGTATAGTCGCCTTGCTCAGGGTCTGATGTGTGCCAGTTAAGTGCTTCTGCACCGTATTCGCTGAGACCGATAGGAGTTTTGGGATATTTCTTATGGAAATCATCAAACCATTTTCCGTACATACTTACATCTCCGCCGTACCAGCCGAAATAATGGTTGTAAGAAACAACATCGGAAATATGAACATATTTTTCGTCAATTCCGCACATTGTAACTGCTGCAATAGTTGTGGGACGAGTCTTGTCGAGAGAATGAACAAGGTTGTTGAGTTCAACATGGTTTTTAATGAGGTTTTCGTCGCCTGCGCCACCCATTGTAATTTCGTTTGAAAGTCCCCAGAAGAAAATTGACGGATGGTTATAGTTCTGAACAATAAGCTCTTTCATCTGTGAGATAGTGTTATCAAAACCTGTTGCCATGTGTTTTGAAATATAAGGAATTTCTGCCCAGAGTACAAAACCTGTTTCGTCGCACAAATCGTAGAAAGTCTGTGAATGCTGGTAGTGAGCAAGTCTGATTGTAGTTGCACCCACTTCTTTTATGAGTTCAATATCTTCTCTGTGTTCTTTTTCTGTAAGAGCGTTACCGATAACGGGTCTGTCCTGATGACGGGAAACACCTCTTAAAGGATATTCTTTTCCGTTTAAAATAAATCCTCTTTCAGGGTCTACTTCAAAAGTTCTGCAACCGAAACGTGAAGAAATGTTGTCAATAACTACTCCGTCAAGGATAAGCTCTGCTTCCATTGTGTAAAGATGGGGGTCAGGAAGACCATTCCACAAATGAACGTTTTCAATAACAAAAGTTTCCTCTGCTTCACCTGAAGAAACAATTTTTTCCTCAACAACAGTTTCACCGTCTTTGATTGTGAATTTAACGTCACATCTGTCTTTTCCCGTAACGTAAGCTTTAACGTGAACTTTTGCGTTTTCGCCTGTAACTGTGGGAGTGATTTTCATTCCGGGAGTGCCCTGATATTCAAGTTCAAAATGTGTTTTCTTCACAGTAATAATGTTAACATCTCTGTAAAGACCACCATAGAAAGTAAAGTCAGCAACCTGGGGATAAACAAAATTGTTGGGTGAGTTATCAGTAGAAATTGCAATTAAACTGTTTTCTTTGAGTTTTTCTGTAATGTTGATTCTGAAAGTTGAATAACCGCCGTGGTGAATTGCGACTTTTTCTCCGTCAACAAAAACTTCTGCAGATGAGTTTGCACCGTTGATTTCAAGAAAAACAAGTTCATCTTCTTTGAAATCATTTTTAGAAATTTCTTTGGCGTAAAAACATGTTCCTCTGTAATAGTCGTTGCCGCCGTCCTGACCGTCAACGCCGTTATATGTGTGGGGAAGATTCAACTTTTCCCATTCTCCCTCTATTTTAAGAGGTGCAGTTTTCTGTGTTTTTGAAAAAAACCAATTTTCATTGAAGTTCAGTATATTTCTCATTTTAAAACCTCTTTTATTTTGTTCCGAAAAGTCTGTCACCGGCATCACCGAGACCGGGAAGAATGTATCCGTGTTCATTTAAGCATCTGTCGAGAGTTGAAACAAAAATATGAACATCAGGATGAGCCTCTGCCACACGGCTTACGCCTTCTGGAGCACCGATAACAGCCATAAATTTGATATGTTTGCAACCGCGTTCTTTAAGTTTCTGGATTGCATCGCAAGCACTTCCGCCTGTTGCAAGCATGGGGTCGATAACGAGAACAAGCTTTTCTTCTATATTGCTCGGCAACTTGCAGTAATATTCCATAGGCTCGAGTGTTTCTTCATTTCTGTAAAGACCGATATGTCCAACTTTAGCAGACGGGAAAAGCACGTGAATACCATTTACCATGCCAAGACCTGCTCTTAAGATGGGAACAATCGCAATTGAATCGTCTTTTACCACGTGCTGGGTGCAGACTTCAAGTGGAGTTTTAACTTCAACTTCAGTTGTGGGAACGCCGTCTTTAAGGCATTCAAAAGTCATAAGAGTTGTAATTTCTTCCACAAGCTCACGGAATTCTTTCATGCTTGTTTTCTCATCACGAAGAATTGCAATTTTATGATTTATCAGCGGATGGTTGAAAATCGTCACGTTATCGTAGTTTTTCATTTATTTTTTCTCCCTGCCTTCTATTTTTGAAAGAACTGCATTTGTCACAATACCGATAATGAGTGCAGTTGCAATAGATGTAATCTGGATTGTGTTGCCGATTGTGCCGTCAGGATTGATTGAATAGGGAATCTGAATAACAAGTCCGCCGATACCTGAAATGAGAATTGAAGCAACAACAAACAGGTTTTTGTTTTCGCCTAAATCAAGGTCTTTGAACATTTTAAGACCGGACACTGCAATAAATCCGTAAAGTGTAAGACAAACACCACCCATTACACAAGAGGGGATTGTCTGAAGAATTGCCATAAGAGGGCTGATGAATGAAAGAATAATGCACATAAATGCAGTTGTTGTGATGGTTGCAACAGATGCGTTTCTTGTAATCGCAACGCAACCAACACTTTCGCCGTAAGTTGTGTTGGGACAGATGCCGAAAACAGTACCTGCAATTGAGCCAACGCCGTCGCCGAGTAATGTTCTCTTAAGTCCCGGCTCTTTGATAAGGTCGCGGTCGATAATTGATGAAAGGTTTTTATGGTCTGCAATATGTTCAGCAAAAACTACAAGTGCAACAGGAAGGAATGCAATAATAACTTCTGCAATTCCGCCTGCATTAAGGAGTGTTGCGCCAGGGTTTGCACTGAGAATTTCAGGGGAAAGATTTCCGCTTGTAATTTCTTTTATGCTTTCAATAACTGCTAAGTGAGGATAATCAAAAAACGCAGAAATTCCTTTGAATGCACCGTCTGCAGTATAGAAATTATCAATAATAGGCTGGAAATTGATTATCATAAGATAATCGCTGCCTGTTGTTTTTCCGATAAAAGTGAATATTGTTGCTACAGCATATCCTGCTAAAATACCAAGAATAAAAGGAATAAGACGTGCCATCTTAACGCGTTTCTGTGTAGAGCAGATAACGATAACAAAGAAAGCAACAAGACCGCACAAGAGTGAAACAAGATTATAGTTGCCATAAGTTGCAGATGCATTAGCCTTAACAATGTCTGACATAGCATTTCCTGCAAGAGAAAGACCGATAAGTGCAACTGTAGGTCCGATAATTATGGGGGGCATAAGCTTGTCCACCCAGTCAGTGCCTGTAAAGTGAATAATAAGAGCAATTACAACATAAACGAGACCTGCAACTACTGAGCCGAGAATAATACCGCAATAACCGTAAGCAATTGCAACACCGAGTGAACTTAAAAACGCAAAGGAGCTGCCCAGAAATACGGGGCTTTTAAATTTGGTAAAAAGCTGATAAATAAGTGTGCCGATACCTGCACCGAGTATAGCTGCAGGAATCTGGGTTGGCAAACCGATAATAGCGGGCACCGCAATTGTTGCGGCAAGGATAGCCAGCACCTGCTGAAGTGCAAAAATAAGCATCTGACCGAATTTTGGTCTGTCGCCGATGTCATAGACAAGTTTTTTCTCCATAAATAAAACCTCCGTATTTTTTATAAGGCTTTCACCCTCACTTTTTATATTAGCACATATTAATGTGTTTTTCAAATACATTATTAAAACTTTTCAATGTTTTTATAAAAAATAAGCTATGCATATTTCACATAGAAACACAAACTCTATATATACTACGTTTCGGAGGGGATTTTATGGAGTCAGTCTGGAAGAAAAGTGCAGAAAAAATAATGTACGATACATTAAAAGGCGATAAAACCACAGACGTTCTGATTGTCGGTGGCGGAATAGCAGGTCTTCTGTGTGCTTATCGGTTGAAAAAGGCAGGAATAAATTGCATGTTGGTTGAAGCAGCAGAAATCTGTGGAGGTATTACGGGGAATACAACGGCAAAAATCACTGCCGGCCATGGTCTTATTTATGATAAATTAATAAAACGTTTTGGCGAAGAAAAAGCAAAGCTTTATCTTGATGCGCAAATTAAAGCTGGTAAAGAATACGAAAAGCTTTGCCGTAAATTTGACTGTGATTATGAAATTAAAGACAACTATGTGTATTCTCTTTCTGACAGAAATAAAATCGAAAACGAAATAAAGGCGTTAAACCGTCTTGGTGCGAATGCAGAATTTTCATCTGCCTGTGAATTACCGTTTAAAGTTGCAGGTGCAGTGCGTCTGAGAAATCAGGCACAGTTTAATCCTTTGAAGTTTTTATACACAATTGCAAAGGACCTGCCCATATACGAAAACACTAAAGTTATTGAGTTTGCTCCATATAAAGTCATAACAAACATGGGCAGTATAAAATTCAGGAAACTTATTATTGCAACGCATTTCCCCATATTCAATAAGCATGGTTTATATTTTATAAAACTTTATCAGCACCGCTCCTACGTTATCGCCCTTAAAGGTGCAGAAAAAGTAAACGGCATGTATGTGGACGAGTCTGACAAAGGTCTTTCCTTTCGCCCTTACGGAGATTTGCTTCTTCTTGGCGGTGGCGGACATCGTACGGGCAAAAAGGGCGGTTGTTGGCAAGAACTCGAAACTTTTGCCGGCAGATATTACAAAGGTGCAGAGTTTGTCAGCAAATGGGCAACCCAAGATTGCATGACACTTGACGATATTCCTTATATCGGGCAGTATTCAAAGTCGACACCCGATGTTTTTGTGGCAACGGGTTTTAATAAGTGGGGAATGACAAACGCAATGGTTTGTGCAGATATTCTCTGCGACCTTGTAAAAGAAAAACAAAATATTTGTAAGGAAGTTTTTTCGCCTTCACGAAGTATTCTTCGTCCCCAATCAGCAGTAAATACTTTTGAGTCAATGGTCGGTCTTCTTACTCCCACAGTGCCTCGTTGTCCGCATTTAGGTTGTGCGCTTAAATATAATAAAGCTGAGCACACATGGGATTGCCCTTGTCATGGCTCACGCTTTGAAACAGACGGAAAACTTATCAACAACCCGGCAACAGACGACCACAGACCGATGGGTAATTAAAAACGGGATTGAGAAAATAAATAAATAGTGTTATAATATTTATATATCACACCTGAAGGAGATTTAAGTTATGCGTAAAAATTTCGGAGCTAAAACTGCAGTTTATCCTATGCCTGTATTTATTGTTGCGGCTTATGATAAAGACGGCGTACCCTGCTGTATGAATGCGGCATGGGGCGGAATTTATGAAGAAAAGCAGGTTATGGTCTGCCTTGCCGATGACCATAAAACCACAAAGAATATTGTTGAAAGCGGTGCTTTCACAATCAGTATTGCCGATGCGAAGCATGTTACGGAAGCAGACTACGTGGGTATTGTTTCAGGCAACAAGGTTCCTGATAAAATGGAAAAAGCAGGTCTTACAACTGTAAAATCTGACTTTGTAAATGCACCTGTTATCAATGAATTTCCCATGACAATCGAGTGCAGACTTCAGAAATTCAACGAAGACGGAATCTGCATAGGCGATATTATAAATGTCAGTGCCGATGAATCTGTGCTTGGCGAGGATGGTCAGATTGACCCGCAGAAATTAGAAGCTATTACCTTTGACCCCATACATCATACATATATCAGTCTGGGTGAAAAAGTAGGCAATGCGTTTTCTGACGGGAAGAAATTAAAGTAATTAACAGTAAAAATAATGATGACCAAAATTAATAAAAAAACGATACCAAAGTCCGAGTGACTTTGGTATCAGTTTTTTTATCTGAACTGTAAATCAGCAAATATTACAGCGTGCTTAACTCTTTTCTTACAGAGATAGTGTACTTAATCAGTTCACTGTCGTTGCTTTCAGCAATAATTTTATCAAGCCATTCAATTGCTTCGCTTATTTTATTCTGGAAAAAAAGACCATCGGCGATAATGCCGTACAGTTCATGCCTTACGTCGTCATTTTTTGCCTCTTCAAAAGTTAACAAATCAACAGATAAATCCACCGATTCCTTATACATTCCATTCTGTTGATAAAGATAGGGAAGATAAGAAGTATTGTCCCAGGTTCTGCCTTCTATTTCAATCAGCTTTTCATACCATTTTAAAGCATCTTTGTATTGATGAAGAGTGCTTAATGCCAAAGCAACGTCGTATGCTGCATCAGCACTTTGGGTGGCGTTGAAATTTCTGTAAGCATAAGGAAGAAAATCAAAGAAATTTTCGTTGTCCGCAAGTTCGTCTGCTATTGTATTTTCTTCATCTGAAAGGGGAGCGTTGTTTCCTGGATCTTCAAAAACTGCTCTGGTTCTGTTGATTCTTTCGTTTCGATTTGCTTGCATGTATTCAACAACTTCAGGAATAAGTTCGCTTCTTGCATAAGCAGATTCTGCATACCAGTAGTTTTGCTGGCCAAATCCTCTGCCGCTGCCTTCCTGTGATGCTCTACCTATTTTAAAGCATCTTTTGTTTTCAGGCAGGAGATAGCAGTTGTCAACATCCGCCTTGCAAAAATACGAACGATTAATTCCGTATAATGGTGTGAATACAGACTCCTGATAATATCTGTAAACAGTTGCATGCTCGTACCAACCTACAATAACAGTTTCGTTTAAATCATTGAGCGCACACCAAACTACAGTAACGTCATCAATTGTGTTTGTTCTGGCAGCTTCTTTATCAATTCTTTCAATTGCAAACTGGTCGCCTCTGTTCATAACGAAACCATAGCAGTAACCGTCAACGTTAAGGAAGTTCCACTGTTCGTGAGCATCTTTGTTTTTTTCGACCCACTTGCCGCCTTTTAAGGGCATGTCGTCCTCTGTTATTCCCATGTATTTGTTCATGTAAGTAATGTTGCAAAATAAAATTTTCATTGTTCTGTTTCCGCCTTTCTTTTAAGAATAATTTGTTTTAACATTTCTTGTCCTTCGAAAAAGTGAGTTGTTGCGCTTCTTCCGCGTACCAACCTGTTTGTTTGCTCCGGTGAATTTGCAGGTACGCAATAATATTTTTCTCTGTTACGCTCAATCACAACCCTGATTACGTAATCCTCAGGCAGCAATACGTCAAGCAAGTAAAAAAGCTGTGGGAAATCCCGTAATAATTCATTTTTTACATCTGTTATGCTTAACGGATTTTCAGCGATATGCCTGTCAAGGTTTAATAAAACATTTTTAAGTTCGATTTGTCGCATTTCTTCATTCATGCGGGTCATCTGGTATTGCTCCAAAAAACTTATGGGACGTTTTTTTTCATAAAGTTGTGCCATCCAGCATAAGTCGATGTCTAACAGATTTGCAAGTTGAAAGAGCAGTTTGGCATCAATGGCATTGCGATTCAGAATCCCGTCAAATGTTTTATAATTAATTTCCAACTTGTCGGCAACCTCGTGTATGGTTAAACGACGCATTTTTATGTAACGCTTGATTATCTGACTTATTGATAATGTATTGTCCAAAAAAGCACCTCCGTTCCTGTGATCACAACTTAATTATATCATGTTTTCAGCAAAAAACAAACGTAAAAAATCTTAATATTTAAGATTTTGACTCAATTTTATTTGTTTCAGGAGACGTAATCTGTGATTTTGAAGAAAAAAGCGGGGACTATAAACAACAAAAAAGACAAGCAAAGTACAAAAGTACATCACTTGTCTTTGGTGGGAACAACAGGGCTCGACGGCGCTCGCTTCGCTTTGCCGTCACGGCAACGATTGTGATTGGCTTCGCCAATGTAGGTTCGACCCCTGTTTTTTAAAATTACAAACAACAAAAAAGACAAGCAAAGTACGAAAGTACGTCACTTGTCTTTGGTGGGAACAACAGG
Organism: Acutalibacteraceae bacterium; assembly: GCA_045532395.1. Taxonomy (GTDB): domain Bacteria; phylum Bacillota; class Clostridia; order Oscillospirales; family Acutalibacteraceae; genus SIG575. Next base: position 270 of record JAZSFV010000204.1, on the reverse strand, counting down.
GCTCGACGGCGCTCGCTTCGCTTTGCCGTCACGGCAACGATTGAAATTGGCTTCGCCAATAGCGGTTCGACCCCTGTTTTTTAAAATTACAAACAACAAAAAAAGACAAGCAAAGTACAAAAGTACAATACTTGTCTTTGGTGGGAACAACAGGGCTCGAACCTGTGACCCTCTGCTTGTAAGGCAGATGCTCTCCCAGCTGAGCTATGCTCCCGTATGGTCGGAGTGAAGAGGCTCGAACTCCCGACATCCTGCTCCCAAAGCAGGCGC
>JAZSFV010000224.1:0-5875 GCA_045532395.1 Acutalibacteraceae bacterium | reverse complement strand
ACTTCATTGCGTAATGATATAATTTCTTCTATATTAAAATCAGTTGTGATTTCTACACCTGAATTTTGTTTTAAAAATGTTTTCTTTTCACAATAGAAACAATCTTCAAAACCAAGATGTTTATAATATGCATTATTCTTTTCACTGCTTGCAGTAAGCAGAAAAATTTCTGTACCCTTTTTATGCTTATAATCTATTAAAAATTCAATTTCTTTCCTTGCAAGACCGCGTCTGCGGAAATTATTGTCCGTTGCAACTGCATAGAAATAGCAGGCTTTTCTGTTGCCTATAAAGCAGTCAAGTGCATACACTGCAGAAACCACCTTGCCCGCTTCTTCGCATACATAAGCCGTATCTTCTTTTAAAAACACATCTAAAAAGGCAGAAACGTATTTTTCCGAATCGCCGAAGCAATCGTACCATAATTTAATTAAATCTTTACGGTCCGTTTCCCTTGCAAAACGAAACATCTGTTTCACCTCTTTGTTGCGTTGTAAATTATACCTAATTTTACGGGGCGATAGCTCATCTTGGCTTTTCTCAAGCCCTCAAGCCCCATGTCTTCTTCACGGTTTACGAAAACGTAATCCGAAAGTTCATTTTTCGCAAATTCACGGTTTATCATAGGATATGCACCACGGAAAGATGCAAAAGCCTTTTCAAAATGAGTGCAGAAAGTGTCTTCGCTTAATTTTTCGCCCAATGTCCACGCAATCACTTCGCCGTCCACACGGATTACACCGCCTGTAAAACCTAAAGCGTCAAAGTAATCAAACGCACGTTTTATAACATCAAGCTCCACATCAATTCCGTCTTCAAGCTTGTCCTTGTTTTCTTCAATCCACTTTTCCGTCATTCTTATGCAGTCAGGGATATTCTTTGAAGTCAGTTTTTCATAAGTCCAGTTATAAGTTTTCTCGAAATATTTAATGTGGTTGCGTTTTGAGTGATATTTTTTACCTGCAAGTTCTGCCAAATCCGAAACGAGATAGATATAATCGGCAGAATCACGGTTTTCTTTTATTTCAAACTGACCGGGAAATTCCTTTTCGAGAAACTTTACGTCACTTTCAAGAAGACCGTAAAAATGTAAAGTTTCTTCCGCCATCAGTTCTTCGATAATCTTTTTTCTGTCACCGTCGCCTTGCGGAAAACAGTAATTCACCCTGCCCTTTTTACCGCCTTTTGTTATAAGGCAATCGTATGAAAAAGCAATAGACAGATTATATTCAGGCCCCCAGTTATAAAAAGAACCGAGGCACATCTGGCAATTATCACCTGTTACATTTTTAAGAATATCTCTTATTTTTCCAACATCGTCAAGAGATGGTTTTTTAAATTCCAACATTGTTTTTCCTTTCAGGATTTTAAAAAAGTTTTTCTACGGCTGACCAGATTTCGCCAGCAATATCTTCAATGCTTCTTGCTTCTTCACCGCATGCACAGTTAATTTTTACCCAACCCATTTTTTCTGCAGCATAAGATGCAGCTTTTCTGCAGGCATTAAGATAGTTTACGTTTGCTTCATGCACGTCTTTTTTGCTTTCGTTACCCTCATAGCGTTTACTCATAAGTTTCTGGGAAATATCAACGGGCATATCAAGGTAAATTACAAGGTCAGGTTTGGGAATACCGATTTTTTCATACTCAAAATCTTCAAGCCATTCGATATAGTTATCCCAGTTTTCTTCAGGCTGTTTTATCATCTGATGGTATGCGTTTGAAGTTGTGTATCTGTCTGCAAGGATTACCTTGCCGTTTTCGTAATCATCTTTCCAGATTGTTTTGAAAGATGCAAAACGGTCTACAGCATAAAAAGCAGATGCCGCATAAGCGTTTACATCTTCGGGGTTTTTACCGAATTCACCTGCTAAATACATTTTGACAAGTGCTGAAGAATCACCATCGTAATTAGGAAGTTTTATCTGTTTATATTCGAGATTTCTGCCTGATACTCTTTCTGTGAGAATATTAATCTGCGTTGATTTGCCACTTCCGTCAAGCCCTTCAATAACGATAAGTTTACCTTTCATTTCGCAACCACCTTTAAACATTTTTTCTCAATTATATATTATACCAAATATGATAGAATTTTACAATGTTAATTTACTTTTTCTTCCATTTTAACAAACAGTTAATAATTTGGTATTTACATTTTAACAAATATTGATTATATTATATTTAGCACTCTTGAAGCACGAGTGCTAAAACATATTTGCGGAGGCTTTAAAATGGCTAAAAAACAGTTCAAAGCGGAGTCAAAAAGACTTCTCGACCTTATGATTAACTCAATTTACACTCACAAGGAGATTTTCCTTCGTGAAATTATATCAAACGCAAGTGACGCAATCGACAAACTTTACTATCGTGCATTATCAAGTGAAAACACAGGTCTTTCAAGAGACGATTTTTCTATCGAAATCTCATGCGATAAAGATAGAAGAATCATCACAATTGCAGATAACGGCTGCGGTATGACAAAAGAAGACCTTGAAAACAACCTTGGCACTATCGCAAAAAGCGGCTCTCTTTCTTTCAAGGAAGAAAACGAAAAAAATGACGAAATTGACATAATCGGTCAGTTTGGCGTAGGTTTTTATTCTGCATTTATGGTTGCAGAAGAAGTGACGGTTGTCACAAAGGCTTACGGTGCAGAAAATGCATATAAATGGAATTCAACAGGTGCTGACGGCTATACAGTTACAGAATGTGAAAAAGATTCTTACGGCACAGTAATTTCTCTTAAAATCAAAGAAGATACTGAAGATGAAAATTATACAGAATTTTTATCTGAATATACTCTTCGCCGTCTTATCAAGAAATATTCTGACTATATCCGCTACCCTATCAGAATGGAAGTTACATCTTCACGCATAAATGAAGAAACAAAAAACTTTGAAGAATTCAAGGAAGTGCAGACCATCAACAGTATGGTGCCTTTGTGGAAGAAAACAAAAAGCGAAATCACAGAAGATGAATATAACGAATTTTATAAAACAAATTTCTTTGATTATTCAGACCCGCTTAAAGTTATAAACACTTCTACTGAAGGTACTGCAACATATAACGCGCTTCTTTTCATCCCTGAAAAAGCACCTTACAACTATTATAACCGCGATTACGAAAAAGGTCTGAAGCTTTACGCAAGCGGTGTGCTTATCATGGACTGCTGCAAAGATTTACTCCCTGACCATTTCAGTTTCGTGAAAGGTCTTGTTGACTCTCAGGATTTATCTCTTAACATTTCACGTGAAATGCTCCAGCATGACAGACAGCTCAAGCTTATCGCATCACGCCTTGAAAAGAAAATAAAATCTGAACTTATTTCAATGCTCCGAAATGACAGAGAAAAATACGAAAAGTTCTACAATCAATTCGGTCTTAACCTTAAATACGGTCTTTACAGTGCTTACGGCGAAACAAACGATTTGCTCAAGGATTTGCTTATGTTTGTTTCAAGCTATGAAGACAAGCTGACCACACTTGAAGAATACGTTTCAAGAATGAAAGAAGACCAGAAATTCATCTACTATGCATGTGGCGAAAGTGCAGAAAAAATTTCACGTCTTCCTCAGGCAGAAGCAGTAAAAGACAAAGGCTTTGAAATTCTTTATCTCACAGCTGATGTTGATGAATTCACATTGAAAATTCTTTCTAAATTTGACGATAAGGAATTCCGTTCAATTTCTGCAGAAGATGCAGGTCTTGAAACTGAAGAAGAAAAAGAAGAAGCAAAGAAAAAGGCTGACGACAGCAAGGAAATGCTCGACTTTATGAAAGAATCGTTAGGCGATAAAGTAAGCGAAGTAAGACCTTCAAACAGACTCAAGAGCCACCCCGTATGCCTTACTGCAAAGGGTGAACTTTCTCTTGAAATGGAAAAAGTGTTGAACGCTATGCCCAACGACACAAACGTAAAAGCAGAGAGAGTTCTCGAAATCAACGCAAACCATAAAATCTTTGAAACTCTTACTGCACTTTACGAAGCAGACAAAGAAAAGCTTAAAAAATATGCAGAGCTTCTTTATTGCCAGGCACTTCTTATTGAAGGCTTCCAGATTGAAAACCCCGTCGAATTTTCAAACTTAATCTGTGAACTGATGTAAAAAGAAAAGACAGAGAAGAAAAACTTCTCTGTCTTTTTTCAGTTGAATAATAAATTATAAAGTGTTGGCTCAACATTAAACTCTTTCATGGCATTCTCTACTTCAGAGAGTGCTTTTTGTTTTACAGTCTTCGGAGTTGTATCTCTTTTCACTGCACGCACAAGAATGTTTTTAGGCGTATGTGCAAAATCGATAAACTCAAGAAGCTGTGTCTTATAACCGCAGTATTCAAGAAGATTACCTCTTATTGAATCAGTAAGAAGCGCCGAAAATCTTTCCTGAATTATGCCGTAACGTGTAAGCAGTGAAAGATTATCTGTCTTAATCTGGGAATTGAGTTCATGCTGACAGCAAGGCACTGAAAAAATCATCTTTGCATTCCAGTTTATCGCATTGAAAAGAGCATAATCCGTTGCCGTATCACAAGCGTGAAGTGTAATCACCATATCAACTTCAAACGGGCATTTGTAGCCGTTTATATCGCCAAGTTCAAATCGAAGGTTTTTATAGCCGTATTTTTCTGCCGCTTTGTTGCACTTTTCAATTACATCTTTTTTTAAATCAAGACCGATAATCGTTGTGTCAATTTTCTTGATTTCAGTAAGATAATAGTAAACAATAAAAGTGAGATATGATTTACCGCATCCGAAATCGATTATGTTGAGTTTTTTATAATTTTCTCTGCGGACAGAGTCGTCAATCATTTCAATAAGACGGTTAATCTGCTTGTATTTATCGTACATAGCCTGAACCACCTTACCCTCTTTTGTGAAAATGCCCATATCAACAAGAGGTTCAATAACTTCCCCCTCAGGAAGAAGATATTGCTTTTTTCTGTTGTGTTCAGTGTGATTATTCGCCGTATTCTGCGATGTGATTTTCTTCTCTTTATGAAAAATTTTATCTTTCTTTGAAACCATAAGAGAGATTTCTTTTTCAACTGTCCATGCATTTATCTGCTGAAAATTATCGCCTACCAGAGAAATTACACGTTCAGTCAGGTTTTCTTTTTTTATATTTTCATGGAAAACCTGCTTTTCGGTGTATTTTGCAATCTGATAATAGTCTTTCATAAGAGCTACTGTGATTTTTTTGAACTCAGACTGCTTACTTTTGGGTTTGCTGATAACTGCTTTCTGCAAATCTGAACTGAAAATTTTATCAATGTAAATTTTTATTTCAGACATAATTATTCTGTCACCTCAACAGATTCTCTGTAAGCCAATACTGCTGCGTGAACTTCTTCTTTTTTCTTGCCTGTAAGTTTGTAGAAGAAGAATGGTACACCTGCAAGGAACATCATAATACCATGAACGATTGTGTAGAAGAACAAAAGTGTAACCTTTGTATCAAAGCTCTGCACGGGAGTGGGAACAAGGTCTGTAGGCTGAATATAACCGATAATTGAACCTTCACCATAAAGAATAAGAGGAGCAAGAACACTTGCAATTGTACCGCTTATAAGTGTGCCTATGCCGATAACAAACGGGAATGATGCATCGAAACGTTTTCCTGTTTTCAATTCAATTGTTTCAAGAACATCAGCCTGGAACATTGAGGGAAGAAGATTTGACGCACCAAACTGGATACCGATAAGGAACAGGAAGACAATAAATACAATCTGTAAAATCGCAGTGCCTGTTTTGAAATAAGCATATCCTACAGCAAAGGCTATACAGTTTGCACAAAGTGAATAGATACCGCTTGCAATGTAAAGCTGCCTTGCATCAAACTTTTTAAGCAGGAAGTTAATAACAAGCATACCAACC
>JAZSFV010000134.1:0-4003 GCA_045532395.1 Acutalibacteraceae bacterium | reverse complement strand
TATTTTTTTGTTGACAAAAATTGCTAAAAAATTTATAATGTATTTAACTTGATAAAGGAGAGTTATTATGGAAGAAAAAGAAACTGTACAGAAAAATAAACTCAGCAAAGGCAAGAAAGTATTAATAGTTATTCTTGTGATTCTTTATACTGCAGCCGTTTCGTTGGTGTCATCTGTGGTGACTAAAGCGATTATTGATTATAAAGAAAACAAAATAATACAGGAAAAAATTGAAGAATTAAAGAAAGAACAGGAAGAAGCAACAACAGGCGCAAACGTTGTGAACATTGAATTGGACGGCGACTCTGAAGAAACCACTGTTGAAGAAATAACTACAGAAGAAGCAGAATAAAAAATAAACCTCGTAAGGAAAATCCTTACGAGGTTTCAATTTTTTTGGCTGAATTACATATCTAATAACGTAGCAAAGAAAATATCTACAAGTTCTGATGCGAATTCGTCTGAAGAATCAACAGTGCATTTGCCGTTGACAATTTTAACAGTTACAGTTGTTTCAGTAGAAATTTTGTCAATGCCGGGATCTGCAAAGCCCTGCTTGAATAACTCTTTAAGTATCTTAATTCCTTCTTCTTTTGTAACATCAGGATATTGTTCGTCCAATATTTCTACGGCTTCTGCAATAATTTCCATAGCGGCTTCTGAATCAGGAACTGAAATTTTAACTTTTACATTATATGTCGTGTCATCTTTTTTATCTGTTGAAAGAATTTCGTATTTGCTGTTTAATACAATAGCATCAAGGACAATAACATATAACTCTTTCTCTTCGGTTAAAGCACTTGTGTCTTCTCCGTTTAATTCAAGAATAGTTTTTGTGTCTAATTTGTCGAAAAAGTTTTCTACTGCTTTTTTTGCATCTGCAGGTGAAGCGGGCACAGTTGTGGGTACTGCTGTAGTTGTTTCGCCACCTTTAGTGTCTTCAGAGCCGCAAGCTGCAAATGAAAAGACAAAAACGAGTGCCATCAGGAGCGCTAAAAGTTTTTTCATGATTTTTCTCCTTTATTTTAAATGTGCTGATTCAGAATAGCGTACCAAAGATTACTGTAACTGGTTTGTAAGGTTATCCATAGCGCCATCCATGTCGCCGGCAATTGTGTTGAAGAGTTCATCATCAAATTCAATAGTCCATTCGCCGTTAACGAGTTCAACTTCTACAGTTGTATCAGTATTTTTTGTTCCCACGTCAGGGCTGTTGAAAGCCTTTGTCATAAGTTCAACTGATTTATGAGCAATTTCGTCTTCTGTTGCGTTGGGAGTTGACATTGAATAAGAAAGCATATCAACGAAGAAAAGACCGATAGCAGCTTCTGCATCAACAGTTGTAATGTTGAGTTTTACGTTTACTTTTGTGTCACTGATCTGTTCTGATGAAAGGATTTTGTAATCAAATTTTGATGTGATTGATTCAAAAAGTGCTATTGCAAGGTCTTTTTCTGAAAGGGGAATTTCTGTAATGCTTTCGCCTGCAAGAGCAATGAGTTCTTCACCGCTTGCAGTTTTGATTTTTTTGAATAAATCATCGGCTGCTTTTTCGGCTGCTTCTGTGGGCGTCAAGGGTTTTGCAGTTGTGGTTTCAACGGCCTGGTTACCATCTTTTCCGCCGTTTTTACTGTCTTCAGAGCCGCAAGCTGCGAAAGTGAAAACAAAAATGAGTGCCATTAAAAGTGCTAAAAGTTTTTTCATGATTATTTCTCCTTTATTTAAAATGTTTTAAAGAAACAAAGTTATATAGCACAGGTTGCTTCAACGAAGTTTTCTGCACAGATTCTTGAAAGAGTGATTTGTGAAACTTCATTATTCTCTTTATGCTACAGTTCAATTATGCTACAAAAAAATATAAAAGTCAATAGGTTATCATTGTAAAAAACTTTTGAAAAAGACAATAAAACCCGCAGTTTTTCTGCGGGTTTTATCAGTATGATTAATTTGATGCTGATTGTACAATTTCGTCGATTTTTCCGTAGTTTTCTGCTTGCAGAACAACCCTCCTGGCATCAATATATGGTTTCACTGCGCGGCAGTAAATTGTGTAACGGCTTTCTGCAACTCTGATTTTTTGTTTTATCACGGCTTTTTCCTGCCTGATGAGCTTCAGTTCTTTTTTATATGTGCCCATATTTTCGCGTTTCTTTGATTCTTTTGCTTCTTTGATTTTTTTGGAAACATCAAGAAGCCTCATCTGTGCATTGTTTTCTGAATCGTAAAGCTCGTCAAGTAAAGTTGTATCGAAAGTTTCAAGACCGTTTTTGTAATGTTTTTCAAAAGCCTTTTTCGCATCTTTTACACTCTGCAGGCAGATAAGCATGTTTCTTCGTCTGCTTGCCTGAGTTTCGGTGATTCTTGGCATTGCTCTGACTTCTTTTTTGCTTGGAAGTTTTATAGTTTTAAAACTTTCAGGGCCGTTTTCTGTAAGCAAAATTGCAAGTTTAAGTTCTTCTTTTCCTTCGGGAGTGTTGTATTTGTTGAGTTCATCCATCACAAACTGTGCAATTTTAATTTCTTCATTTTCCTGCTTTTTGCTTAAAAATTCTTTTTTGCTAATTTTCTTTATTTCCTGCAGGTTATAAAGTGGCTTTTTGCTTGCAATTTGTGATTCTTTAATTATTTCTGCTGCTTCGTTTAAACTTTCGGTTGTCTGTCTGCTTTCAGAATAATCTTCAAACATGGCTCTTATTTTAAGGATTTTAATAATAGCCTTTTGCTTTGTTTCCGTGAAATCATAGAAGAAATAGGGGATAACATTAAGCGCTGCACCTATTGCAGAAGCAATAATTAAAACAGAGCAGATACTTATGAAATAGCTTTTATCGTTAAGCACTTCGTAAACTATAGAGCCGTCATAACCGAGTTCAATGGCAGTCTGTCTGTTAAGCCCTGTCTTTTCATAGATTGCAGGTAATGCAAGACCTGTTACCATTGTAACAGCATTCCCTATAAGACCTACTGCAGAGAACATACCGTCAATTCTTTCACCTGTTATGTAATGCTGATAGTCGCGGATATCTGCATTCACGCTGGGGCCTAAAAGGTGTCCGAGAGATGTGATGAACTGATTTATGAAAGTAAAAATAAGAAGCACCCATATTGCTCCAGGTTTACCTGCCTGTCTGATTACGGGCAGCATCATGAGAATGAACACAACGCTCAATGCATTTGTGACAATAAGAATTTTCTTTTTGCCGTATCTGCGTATAAGCAAAGGTCCTACAAGATTCGGCCAGAAAGATGCGTTTCCGGCAATAGCGGTTATAACTGAATACTGTGCTGCAGAGCAGGCAGCCTGATAGTTATACATCCATTCCATAATCTGGTGGAATCCCACTTCCAGGAAACCAATCCAACCTGCAAGGGAAATTATCCAGAAATATTTGTTTCTTGCAACTGCCTTGAAAGCATCAATGAAACTGATTTTTCTGCGATGGGTTTTGGGCTGAATGATTTTCTCCCTTGTGTTGACGTAAATAATCATGGAAACAAGGAAGCCTGCAAACAACATGGGAGGATATAAATAGCGGTATATCCTTATATCGTAGAGTGTGTCATTTCCTGTTATGAGCTTTGCAAGAAGCGGGAAAATTATGCCCACGATTGATGGTGAAAGGTTTTCGACAACGTAGCGTATTGAAAGCACGTCTGAACGCTCAATACTGTTTGGTGAAAGAACGTTTATGAGACTGTCGTAAGAATCGTTGAAGAAACTGTAGAAAAACTGGAAAGCTATGTTGTAGCCGAGAACAACTGCACATTTCGTGAAAAGACTCATGTTTTCATATGGCATCCATAAAAATGCAGAGCCAAGAATTACCGTGGGAATACCCATTGTGATAAGATAGGGACGGTATTTTCCTTTCATGCTTCGTGTGTTGTCAATCATCTGTGCACGAACTGCTGTAAGAGGAAAGGCAGTAAGCAGACTTATCATGTAAATGAGCTGCAATGCCATGGGGTCAATACCGATTGTATTTCCAAGAAGAGAGTTGCC
>JAZSFV010000100.1:0-8492 GCA_045532395.1 Acutalibacteraceae bacterium | reverse complement strand
CAATTAAAAACAAAACTGACCCCGCTTGAAAAACGAAGTCAGTATGTTGCTTAAATTTTAATTATTGCTACCATAAGGTGCTTTTTTGTGCTGTCCGCACAATTTGGGGCGGTTCAATTAAACGACTGCTTAATTTGTGTTTAAGAATTAAAGTTTGATTTTGATTGTCTTGATTTCAAAGGGATGGAATGTAAGGTTAAGTTTTGAGTCAACTGCAGCAATTTCTTCCTCGTTTTCTTCCATAAGGTTTGTGATGTGAGCTTCCTTAATATCCCCCTTAATATCAAGAACACAGTTTGTTCTCTTGTTCCATGTTTCATAAGCACGGATAACAACTTCGTCTGTATCTTCAGCAATCTTGACTGTTTCAACAACGATGTTTGATTTATCACATGAAACGAGTGAATAAACGTTGTCAAGTTTACCTGCATGAGCAGATGTCTTTACACAGTGGAGAGGCACGTTAAGAGAGAATGCCTGGTCAACAACTGCTGATTCGCAAACAAGACCTGCGTGGGGGTAAAGAGCAGTAAGAATGTACTGTGGTCCTTTATCCTGGTCATAGCAGGGTTCCATTGAAGCACGGATAAGTGATGTTCTGACTCTTCCGTCTTTAATGTCGTGGCCGTATTTTGAATCGTTAAGAAGTGAGAAGCCGAAGCCGTTTTCACTAAGGTCAATCCATTTGTGACCGCTTACTTCAAACTGTGCAAATTCCCAGAGAGTATTATCGTGAGCATTTCTTTCGATGTTACCGAACTGAATATCGAATGTTGCTTTTGCAGCGTTAACGTCAACAGGGTTATCAACTTTAATAAGGATATGTGTTTCCTGCCAGTCAAAGTCGTAAGCAACGTCAACTCTGTCTGTATCAGCGTAAACAATGATGTAAACGTTGAAGATTGTGTTTCTGAACTTTCTTACAACTTTATATACTGCGCGCACTGCACCATTTTCGATGATTTCAGCAGACTGAACATCGTCAATGTTCCATGAAATTTCTTTGTAGTATGCTTTAACGTCCCATGCTTCGTGGTTATGCGGTCTGTCATCGTAAGCGATAAGTCTGTTCATAACTTCGCCAGCGGGTACAACATCTCTGCCTGTTTCTTTATGGATAAGGCTTGTGATATTGTAATCAGCATTGAATTCAGCCTTAAGATATTTTGTTTCGAAACCTTCGGCAGTAGCATCGATAACTGATGTATCTGCTTTACTGCCGTCTTTAACAGAGAATACTTTATAACCTTTAGCGGGTACATTTTCTGCCAGGAAGCAAAGCTTGCCGTCATAAGTTTTCTGCCATTTCATTTCGTTGCCGTTTGCATCAACGATAATGAAGTTGTCTTTTTCAGGCATATCTGTGATAACTATGTCGGACCTCATCTTGCCGAGAGTGTTAAATACAACGAGTGAATCTGCATCTGTTGCAACGTTTTCAGCGATAAGTTCCAGAGTTCTTGTAAGTCTTTCTTTACCTTCTTTGAGAAGTTTGCCGTAAGCTACGTCAGAATCTTCGTAAACTTCGTTGATTGAAGAACCGGGGAGAATATCGTGGAACTGATGAAGAAGAATGCATTTCCAGTCTTCAGTAAATTCATCTCTGGGATATTCTTCGCCAAGTTCAATGTTAGCAATTGAAGCGATTGTTTCAAGGTCGTGAAGAAGAATTTCAGATTTTCTGTTGTTCTTCTTGTTTGCAGCCTGAGAAGTGAGTGTAGCTCTGTGGAATTCAAGGTAGAGTTCGCCAACCCAGGTGGGAAGTCTGTCAGATGAGCCTACTTCTTCTTCAAGACGTTTGTAGAAATCAAGAGAAGGTTCGTTTACGAATTTGGGGCATCCGGGAAGACCTTTGTTAAGTCTTCTGCCGTATTCAAGCATTTCTCTTGTGGGGCCGCCGCCACCGTCACCCCAACCGAATGTCATGAGAACATTATTGTTAAGGTCTTTCTGTGAATATCTGTGCCATCCGCCGATCATGTCAGAGGGTGAAAGATATGCGTTATATGTAGTCATGAAACGTGTTCCCACGTCGTCACCGCTACGGCTGGGTGAGAAGTGAGAAAGAACTTCTGTGCCGTCAATACCTTTCCACATGAATGTGTCAAAGGGTACACGGTTATATTCGTTCCATGAAATTTTTGTTGTCATGAAATAGTCGCAACCACTCTTGCGGATAATCTGGGGAAGTGCTGCAGAATAGCCGAAAACGTCAGGCTCCCACATGATTTTGCAGTCAACGTCAAATTCTTTCTTGAAGAATCTCTTACCAACAAGGAACTGACGCACGAGTGATTCACCAGAAGGTACGTTTGTATCAGGTTCAACCCACATGGCACCTTCGATTTCCCAACGGCCTTCTTTAACCATCTTTTTGATGCCTTCGTAAACTTCAGGGTAATCTTCTTTGACATATTCGTAAAGCTGAGCCTGAGAAGACATGAATTTATATTCAGGATATTCTTCCATGAGTTTTAAAACTGTTGCAAAAGAACGGCCTGCTTTTTCTCTTGTCTGACGGAGTCTCCAGAGCCACGCAACGTCAATGTGAGTGTGACCGATACCTGAAGTTGTAACGTCAAGTGTCATTTTGCCGTAAAGGTTCTGGTCAAGGTAATCCATGCAAGCCTTTGCAGACTCAACAAGTTCTTCATGAGTTGAGTCAATAACAAGAAGATTTACTGCCTGATTGAGAACTTTGATGATGTCAACTCTGTCCATATCGTCAGGACCATACTGCTCTGCGATTTCAAGAGGAGTTTTAAGGTCAAAGATAAGTTTCCATAAAACAGGGTCAATCTGTTTGATTCTTGCTTTGAAAACTCTCTGTCCTCTGTATTCGTGTTTATCAAGATATGCGTTAAGGTGCATATCAAAAGTTTCTCCGCCCTGAGCGTTGTCAAGAAGAAGAACTTCCTTGTGGTTTGAGTCACAGCCCTGAATGAGTTTGCCGTTGGCAAAGATGATAAACTGAGTATCACTTGTTCTCCAGCCGTCTCTGCCTGAACCGTATGTAGGCATAACTTCGTAGAAAACGTTGCCGCCTTTCCATTCTTCAGGAACAGTGAAACTATGTTTAAAACGGCAGTAATATTCGGGTGAGCCCCAGCGTCTGCCTTCGGGGAATGCTTCCCAGTTGCCGTTATCTTTGTTTTCTACAGTTTCCTGTCCGTCGCAGAAATAGTAATCGTCAAGAACGAGTGAGTTGATAACAAGCTTCTGTTCAACGGTTTCAATCATTCTTTCGATTCTGCCTGCGTACATGTATCGTTCGGAGTTTTTATCTCTGAACGGTGCATTGTATGTTGCCATAAAATTCCCTCCTTAGGAATATTGTTTATATTTTTACTGAGCCTTCGGCTCTTTCATTGTAAGTGAAATGCGTTTTTTTGCTTCGTCAACACTTATTACCCATACGGTAACAATATCGCCGACTTTGATCACTTCCGACGGGTGCTTGATGAATTTGTTTGTGATCTGTGAAATGTGAACAAGTCCGTCCTGATGAACGCCGATGTCAACAAAAGCACCGAAGTCAATTACGTTTCTTACTGTGCCTTTAAGTTGCATGCCCGGTTTTAAATCTTTCATTTCCATTACGTCTGTGCGGAGTAACGGAGGCGGAAGTTCATCACGTGGGTCACGTCCGGGACGTGAAAGTTCTTTTATAATATCTGTAAGTGTGGGCACACCAACGCCGATATGCTCTGCAACTTTTTCTTCACCAAGCTGACTCACTCTGTCTGCAAGGTCACCGATAGCTGAATTTTTCACATCGTCAAGAGTGTATGAACATACTTTAAGAAGTGTTTCGGCTGCTTTGTAACTTTCAGGGTGAACACCTGTGTTATCAAGAACGTTTTTGCTTTCCGAAACTCTTAAGAAACCGGCACTCTGTTCAAAGGCTTTAGCACCAAGTTTGGGAACTTTTTTTAGTTCGTTTCTGCCGGAGAAAGCACCGTTTTCCTCACGGTAAGTCACGATATTTTTAGCAACTGATGAGTTGATGCCTGAAACTCTTGAAAGAAGAGAGGGGGAGGCTGTGTTCAGATCAACACCTACGTTGTTTACACAGTCTTCAACAACGCCGTCAAGAGCGTTGCCGAGTTCATTCTGTGGCATGTCGTGCTGATACTGACCGACACCGATTGATTTGGGGTCGATTTTAACAAGCTCCGCAAGGGGGTCCTGCAAACGTCTTGCAATAGAAACGGCACTTCTCAAAGCTACGTCAAACTGCGGGAATTCTTCTGCTGCAAGCTTTGAAGCAGAGTAAACTGGTGCACCTGCTTCGCTCACTACCATGTAAGAAACTTTTCTGTCAATTTCTTTAAGTAAATCTGCAGTGAAGATTTCAGTTTCTTTTGATGCAGTACCGTTGCCGATTGAAACTGTATCAACCTTATGTTTATTTATAAGAGATTTGATTGTAACTTTAGCGGCTTCTTTCTGTGCTTCTGAATGGGTGATATAAATAACGCCCGTATCAAGAACACGTCCTGTAGAATCCACAACCGCAACTTTACAACCCGTTCTGTAGCCCGGGTCAAGACCGAGAACTGTTTTGCCCTTAACGGGAGGCTGGAGAAGAAGCTGCTTTAAGTTCATTGAGAAGTTCTTGATTGCAGAAACATCAGCCTTTTCTGTGAGAATATTTCTGATTTCTCTCTGAACACTTGGTTCGATAAGACGTGAATATGCATCTGCGCCTGCATCACGCACAACGTCTGTTGAAAGAGAACCCGTGTTTTTAAGATAAATTCTGTTTATAACACCTAAAGCCTTTGTAATGTCAAGGTCGAGTTTAACCCTGATAAAGCCTTCACGCTCTGCTCTGTCAATTGCAAGAACTCTGTGGTCTGCGATTTTTTCAACAGGCTCGTTATAGTCATAATACTGTGTGTAAGGGCTTTCTGCATTTTCATCAGTTGCGGTTGTGATTACTTTACCGCATACAGTGAAAAGGTTACGAAGTCTTTTTCTGATTTCTGCATTGTCTGAAATAATTTCAGCGATGATATCCATAGCACCTTTCAGTGCATCTTCTGCAGTTTCAACGCCTTTTTCAGCATCAATATATTTTTCTGCTTCTTCAATGGGGGCCGGAGCATCTGCTTCCTGCTCGAGAATACCAAGTGCCAACGGCTCAAGGCCTTTTTCTTTTGCAACGGAAGCACGTGTTTTTCTCTTCTGCTTGTAAGGACGGTAAATATCCTCAAGTTCAACAAGAGTAGTTGCTTTTTCGATTTCAGCAGCAAGCTCTTCTGTCATTTTCTCCTGCTTTTCGATGGAAGAATAGATTTCTTCACGGCGCTTGTCCAGATTACGGAGATATTCAAGTCTGTCATTGACTGCTCTCAAAGTCTGGTCGTCAAGAGTGCCGTGAGCTTCCTTTCTGTATCGTGCGATGAAAGGGATTGTATTTCCTTCATCAATAAGTTTTACGACGTTTTCAACCTGCCAGTTTTTGAGTTTGAATTCGTCACATAAAGTTAAAATAATATCCATATTTTACCTGCCTTATACCATATATAGTAGATTATACAAGATACAGTTTTAAAAATCAATAAAATATCTCTTTATTTTTCTTTTATAATGTGCTAAAATTTACACGGTGATTTTATGCAGAATGTTAAAAAGTTTCTCAAAAACGAAATAGTCCTTGTTTTGTCTTTTGTTCTGGCGGTTATATCATGTTTTATTGTAGTGCCGAATAAAGGATACATTGAATATATTGATTTTAAAACCCTTGTTTTACTGTTCAGTTTAATGGCGGTTACTGCAGGGCTTAACAAGATGGGAGTATTTTCTGTTTTGGCGGAAAAACTCCTGAAATATGTAAAGCGTTTTTCTTCCTTGAGCGTTGTTTTGTGTCTTCTTTGTTTCTTTTCTTCAATGCTTATTACAAACGATGTAGCACTGATAACCTTTGTGCCGTTTACGCTTATAATTCTTAATTTAATCGGCAGGAAAGACAAGGCGATAATTTTAATAACTCTTGAAACTGTGGCGGCAAACTTAGGTAGCATGGCAACTCCCATAGGAAACCCGCAGAATCTGTATCTCTTTTCAAAATATGAGATGAGTATGTCTGATTTCTTTTCTGCAATTTTGCCCTATGCAGGCTTGTCACTTTTACTTATTATTGCTTTTGCATTGTTTACGGGTAAAGAAAAAGTTGAAATCAACAGAGAAAAAACAGAGTTTAAGTTTGACGCTAAAATAATTATCTATTCTGTGCTTTTCGTAGTGGCACTTTTAAGCGTTTTCAGGGTTGTACATTTTCTTATTCTTCTCGGAATAACTGCAGTATGTCTTATTGTTTTTGACAGGAAAATATTTAAAAATATTGACTACAGTCTTTTACTTACTTTCGTTTTTCTCTTTGTTTTTATCGGCAATTTAGGCAATATCCCTGCAGTAAACAATTTCCTGAGAAACATAGTTTTAAACAGAGAAATTGAAGTTGGTATTGTTTCAAGCCAGGTGTTTTCAAATGTACCTGCCGCAATACTTCTTTCAAACTTTACAAACAATGTAAAAGATTTGCTCATAGGCGTAAACCTTGGTGGCCTGGGTACACTTATTGCATCTATGGCAAGCCTTATTTCCTTTAAACTTGTTGCAAAAGAGGGTATTGATGTAAAAAAATATATTCTCGTATTTACGTTGGTAAATATTGCGTTTTTAGGCATTAATATCATTCTCACTCTTGTGTAATTTTTTTGATAAAAACTATTGACACATACTTTAAAGAGTGTTATAATTTCTTCAATATTTTAAAGGCGATGACGAAGACGGACGATTTGTTTCGACTTTCAGAGAGCAGTTGGCTGGTGTGGAACTGCAGTTGTGCTTATCATGTCTCATCACTTCCGAGCTGAAGATGCAAAAGGTTTTCCGAGTAGTGTCTTACGTGTACGCTGCGTTAGTGCGAAGGGGCTGTCTGGCTCTGCAGAGGGGCGTCTTAAGTGACGCAATTTGAGTGGTACCGCGGATTGAAATTTTATCCGTCTCAAAGTTTTCAAAGAAGCTTTGAGGCGGCTTTTTTATTGCTTCAGAGTTTCGAACCCATCTTGTTTTGGAGGTTATGAAAATGGAAAATCATTCATCAGACAAACAACTTATGGAAATCGTCAGAAGAATCAGGCTTATGCGTCTTGATGCAGGCTATTCTGTAGAAGAAATGGCAGATAAAACTGATGTTTCCGTAGGGCAGTATCAGGCTTATGAAGAAGGCAAAACAGATTTGCCCTTCACTTTCATTCATAAGTGTTCTCTTGCATTCGGCATTGAACTTTCAGATATTCTTGAAGGTCAGAGCGCAAACCTTACTTCTTACACTGTTACAAGAAAAGGTAAAGGTCAGGTTACTGCAAGCGAAGACGGAATTGAAATTAAAAACCTTGCTCCCAGATTCAAGAAAAAACTTGGCGAGCCTTACTTTGTTAAATACGAATATTCTTTAGAACAGCAGGAAAAACCTATCCACACAACTACTCACTCAGGTCAGGAATTTGACCTTGTTCTCAGTGGTACACTTAAAGTGCAGATTGGTGATAATACTGAAGTTCTCCGCGAAGGTGACAGTATCTTCTATAACTCATCAGAGCCTCACGGTATGATTGCAGTAGGCGGCGAAGACTGTACTTTCCTTGCAGTTGTTTTTGCAGGTAACGAAGAAGTTAAAGAAGACGAAATTCTTTCAAGCATCGTTACTGCAAGAAACACCAAAAACCTTACTTGTGAAAAATTCATTCACACAACAGAAGACGAAAACGGTGTTCTTCAGGAAATTTCTTTCACAGATGATGATAAATTCAACTTCGCGTTTGACGTAGTTGACGCCATTGCAGATAAAAATCCTGACAAACTTGCTATGATTCATGTAGGTCTTGATAAGACAGAAAGAAAATTCACTTTCAACGATATGAAACGTGGCTCTGCTCAGGCTGCAAACTATTTCAAATCACTGGGCATCAAAAAAGGCGATAAGGTTATGCTTGTTTTAAAGCGTCATTATCAGTTCTGGATGTCAATTTTAGGTCTTCACAAACTCGGTGCAGTTGTAATTCCTGCAACTCATCAGCTCAAAGACCATGACTTTGAATACCGTTTCAATGCAGCAGACGTTAAAGCTATAGTATGTACTGCAACTGATAACACACCTGAACAGGTTGATTTAGCTGCAAAGAATTCACCCTCACTTAAAACAAAAATCATCGTTGGCGGTCACAGAGAAGGCTGGCACAACTTTGATGATGAAAGTGTTCTCTTTACTCGTAAATACGAAAGAGAAGCTGATACACCCTGCGGTAATGACCCTATGCTTATGTTCTTCACATCAGGCACAACAGGTTATCCGAAAATTGCCGCACATTCACATAAATATCCTCTCGGCCACTTCATTACTGCAAAATATTGGCACTGCGTAAGAGAAGACGGAGTTCATTTCACAATTTCCGATACAGGTTGGGGTAAAGCACTCTGGG
>JAZSFV010000273.1:0-5509 GCA_045532395.1 Acutalibacteraceae bacterium | reverse complement strand
TTGTTTTGATTTCTCTTGCAAACTTATCTGGGTATTTAGGCGAACTAGAGAGCGCTTATATTGCTGGAATTGTTATAGGTATAGTTGTTTTTAAAACGTACAACAAAAATAAGCCTCAGGAGAGTGAAACACAAACTGATTGGGCAGTGGGACTTTCAAATGCAGGCTTATCACCTTACAACACTGCACTTGAAAAGCCTTCATCTGAAGGCTTTACTGTTGATTATATTGATGTTGGGCAAGGCGATTGCTCACTCATTACATGCAACGGCCAAAATATGCTTATCGACTGTGGCGAAGCAGAGTATTATGAAATAGTAAGAAACTATCTTGTGGATAAAGGTATTGTACATTTAGATATTGTAATTTGTTCTCACCCTCATTCAGACCATATTGGCGGTATGAGCAAATTGTTTGAAGATTTTACTGTAGAGACATTACTTATGCCTCAGGTAAAAGAAAATGAAGAACTGAAAAACGATACTTACAGAAATTTTATAAAAGCGCTTGATAAATATTCTGTTAACACAAAATATGTTTCTGAAGGCGACGTATATTATTTGTCGGTGCAAAAATTTCGATTCTCGGTCCTATAAAAAATATGGAAGAAATCAATAACATGTCAGTAGTTGCAATGGTAGAGTATGGCGATAACAAGTTGTTGTTTACGGGCGATGTGGAAAGAAAAGGAGAAGAACTTATGTTGTCAGATGGTATTGATTTGGACTGTGATATTCTCAAAGTATCCCATCACGGCAGTAAAGATTCATCAGGTGCAGATTTTATTAAAGCTGCGTCACCCAGATTTGCCGTAATCAGTGTGGCAGAATATAACGAATATAACCATCCAAACGGAAAAACACTTAAAACTTTATTGAAAGAAGACGTAAATATTTACAGAACCGATTTTGACGGGACGGTAAGTTTCTATGCTGAATCTCCCGATTCGGAAATTGTATGTCTTACAAAATAAGGGGGCGAAATTATGACAGATAATAAAGTAATTGTGGCCATGAGTGGCGGTGTGGACAGTTCTGTTGCAGCATATCTGCTTAAAAATCAAGGTTTCGTCTGCCATGGTGTTACGCTTAAACTTTATGATGAAAAAGACGAAATTGATTCTTCTAAATCATGTTGTACTGATAAAGATGTTGAAGATGCAAGGCAGGTAGCAAAAAGTCTTGATATGCCCTTTGATGTTTATGATTTCAAAGATGATTTTAAAGGGGAAGTTATAGACCGTTTTGTCAAAGGCTATCTTAACGGTGAAACACCGAATCCTTGCATTGACTGCAACAGATATATAAAATTCAGGCACATTTTAAAAGCGGCAGATAAATTTGATGCAAAGTACATTTCTACAGGACATTATGCTTGCGTAGAATTTGATAAAGGCAGTTCGCGTTATCTGCTAAAAAAAGGCAAGTATGACATGAAAGACCAGAGTTATGTGCTTTATAGCTTATCTCAGGAAAAATTGTCACGTCTTCTTCTGCCTGTTGGCGAACTGAAAAAAGAAGAGGTAAGGTTAATTGCTGAAGAATGCGGATTTATTAACTCTGCTAAACCTGACAGCCAGGATATCTGCTTCGTAAAAGACGGCGATTATGTTTCATTTATTGAAAACTATTGCGGTAAGAAATTCCCTGAAGGGAACTTTGTTGAGAGAAACGGTAAAATAATTGCACGTCATAAAGGCATAATCGGTTATACAGTAGGGCAGAGAAAAGGTCTTGGAATCGCTTCAACTGAGCCGTATTTTGTTCTTGAAAAAAATGTTGAAAGAAATGAAGTAATTATAGGCAGAGCAGAAGAACAATATCAGAAGTCGATTCTTGTAAACGATGTAAACTGGATTGTATTCCCAAAGCTTACAACTCCTATAAAAGCAGGTGTAAAAATCCGTTACAGACACAAGGAAGTACCTGCCGTGATTTCTCAGTATGATGATGAAAAAATAATTATTGAATTTGATGAACCACAACGTGCTCCTGCAAAAGGTCAGGCAGCAGTTATCTATGATGGTGACTATGTCATCGGCGGCGGTAAAATACTTTAAAATAAAAAATCCACTTCATAGAAGTGGATTTTTTGTTTATATAAGTTCTTTAATTTTATTGTTGATTTCTTCTCGTTTTAAAATGTGCCATTCTTCACTTCTGGGATATTGGGAGAAACTCATATTGAATTTTTCGCCTTTATCATTTTCGAGAATTTTCAATACTTCATCTTTGCCGATTAAACTTTCAAGCATCTGTAATGCGCGCATATCCTGGATTGCTTCGTTCATTGCCTTGAGTCTTATTGAAGCCCATGCTTTTCCGTCAGGAGCGGGATATACCACGAATGCATCGCCTGATGAGAATGCACAGTCTGCGTCAGTTTCAAAAAACGGGTCAACAGGTCTTACTGAAAGCTGTGTGAAATAGAAGTTATATCCCCAATGCAAAAAGCCTTCAACGCCGTATTTATACATCTGCATACCGATAATTCTTGTTCTTTGCAAAGGCATTGAAAGGAATCTGTTTGAGTAGTAATTATCAGTAGGGCCGCAACAATAATATGTCCAGAGATGAGGTACTTTGCCTGCAAAATTTTCGATTTTGTTTTCGCAAGGCACGGGAGTTGAAACGTAACCTTTTTCATAAAAATCAAACTCAGAAAGAGCATCAAGAACTTTGAATCTTTTTCCGAAAAGATTATGTATAAGTGCACTTGCTTTTGCGTAAATTTCCAAATCACTTTCGCCGGGTTCGTCAGATACGTGGAAGTAAGTACAATCTGCAACACCGTTTTCTTCAAGAACTTTAGTAAGTTCAGGTGCAAGGCATGTCAAAAATTCAGTATATTCTTTACCGGTTGAATCTGTTTCCCATCCAAAAATACGTTTTGTTTCACCGTCAACTTCTGCAAGAATTTTGGGTGCATGAAGTGCGCCCCATTGTGTAAATAAATGTGACATTTCAAAATATTTCACACCGCATTTTTTACACATATAAATCCATTTTACAAGGTTTGAAAAATCAAATTCATATTTTTCATTTGTTTTCTTAACGTCTACCAACTGGACTGTTAATCTCTCGCTGCCGATTTTTGTATCAAGTGGCGGTGTGAAAAGGGGAGTAAGTATAAAGTTTATGCCGTGGTCAACTGCAGTCTTTACAAAGTTTTCAATTATTTCCCAGAATTTATCGCTGAAAACGGGAGCTTTGTAGTATGTTGCAAGGCTGTCGCAGTGAAACCAGTTTGTATGAATAAGTGTCTGTTCAGGCAAACAAGCATCGATAATTGAAAAAACAAATTTATCGGAATACAATATTTCATCTGAATCATTTTTAATTTTAAATTCAATTTCATGGTCGCCTGCAGATAAATTTTCTCCTTCAATCCAGAAAGAAAACCATGTGTTTTTCGGCAGATTGAAGTGTTCGCCTTCATAAGGGCGTAATATGTCAGGATAAAGCCCAGGTGTTGTTCTTAAATAATAGTCGTCTATATCAATGTGGCGGGGTTTCATTGCAGGCACAGAACAAACTCTGTAAATTTTTAAATTTTCAGAAATTTCAAAACGTAAATCGTTCAGAAAATCATCGCCTGATAATGCAACCTGTATTGCAACTTTTTCATTTTTGAAACCTGAAACTTTGTTGATCTTAATATAGTTTTTCGGCTCTTCATCGTGGAAAACTTTTGCAAGTGATGATAAAATATAAGTTTTGATTGCCATAAAATCACATCCTTTAGATAAATATATCATATAGAAAAAATCATTTCAATAAATTTTTGAAAATAGGTTTATTTTAATGAGAAAATCAAAAGATAAGATTAATCATAATTAGGAGATTAGTTTATGGAAAATCTTAACAAAGCACTTGAAATACTCACTAAAAACGAAACAACTGAAAATTACAGAATACCTTATTGCTGGAATTATTACGACACGGAATTTGAAAAATCAGATATACAAGGTGAAATACTTGTAAATTCAAATGACTATTTTACAAAAGCCGTAGAATACATTTTATCATGCAAAAAAACAAAACAAGAAGATACACTATCTTTTTATTCTCTTTTTGTGAGATGTTTTTCTGCATGGGACCATGGGAATGGCTTTGAAAACGGAACATTTCTGAAAACCATTGCGTTACTGCCTCTTTTAAAGGAAATGGGATTTAACGGGATATATTTTCTGCCTGTTTTTGAACTATCAAAAGTTAATAAAAAGGGCGAGCTTTCTTCACCTTACGCCATAAAAAATATAATGAAAATCGATTCATCCTACTGCGATAAACATCTTGACGGAATGACTGCAGAAGAACAGTTTTCTGCACTTTGCGAAGCGTGTCATAAACTGCAGATGAAAGTTGTTCTTGATTTTGCATTCAGGACTGCTTCACGTGACAGCGATTTGATTGAAACTCATCCCGATTGGTTTTATTGGATAAACAATCATTCTATGCTCGAATTTTCTGCTCCTGATTGTAGTGAGATTGGTCATGCAGTTGTTACACAGAAGAATGTAAAGCAACTTTATAAATCAGAGAGTATGGCTGAATTCGGTGAGAGTTTTTCTTTTCCACCTGATACGCAGGCCATGAACCTTATAAAAAAAGAAGACAGACCTTTGCACGAACAATGTACTGAAAAATTAGGTATTTCCGTGATGCCGGGCTTTGCAGATACGATAAATGACCCACAACCACCATGGAGTGACGTAACTTTTCTTAAATATTACTTTGATAATACAGAAAATGCAAAAAGAAAGTTCGGAGAAAATGCACCTCCAATGATAGCACAGGACGGAATAAAATGCAGTCTGTTTCCGTGTGAAAAACCGAATACTGAACTTTTCAATTACGTAAGACGTGTGATTCCTTATTATATTG
Organism: Acutalibacteraceae bacterium; assembly: GCA_045532395.1. Classification (GTDB taxonomy): domain Bacteria; phylum Bacillota; class Clostridia; order Oscillospirales; family Acutalibacteraceae; genus SIG575. Next base: position 623 of record JAZSFV010000273.1, on the reverse strand, counting down.
ACACTTATAAAATTGATGGTGCAAGAATTGATATGGCTCACGCATTGCCTCAGGAACTGACAACGGATATTATTGATGATATGAAGAAGAAAGACAAGAAGTTTCTGCTCTGGTCTGAAGAATTCAATAATATGTATTCAAACGAACTTAAAACTGCCGGTTATAACTTCTATACGGGCGGTATTTGGGATTTATGGAACGAGAAGGCATACACAGACATTAATTTCAATAAACGGCTTTATGAGTGCATTTCCGGCGAAATTCCGTCAATATCATGCACCGAAATGGCAGACACACCAAGAAGTGTTCAGAATCTGGGGCTTCTCAAAACTATGTCGGCAGTTGTTGTGACTGCATTATTGCCGAATACTGTTTACTTTATAAATAACGCTCAGGAATTTGCTGAAAAACAACCTATGAATCTTGGACTTCGTAATACAGAAAAGGGTAGGTTTGTTTTGCCGAGAAACCACCCGTTTTACGGCAAACTTGCTTTTTTTGACAGATATCAGTTTGATTGGAAAAACAGAAAACATTTATATAATGCAATCAAAAGTGCTCTTTTTATGAGAAAGAGATACAGCGAAGTCTTGCTGAAACTTGAAAATTACGATTTAAAACAA
>JAZSFV010000058.1:0-2766 GCA_045532395.1 Acutalibacteraceae bacterium | reverse complement strand
TGATGAAGCAGGAGAAAATGATTTCTGTTTCATTGAAGATGAAAGCCTTATCCCCTATTCTTCAAAAATCAAAACACTTATAATTTACAAATGGAACAGAAAATATCCTGCTGATTTCATCTTCGAAATGCCTGACGGATTTTTGCTTAAGGAAACTACAGAATTCAAAGGCAGCTCTCACGAAAGAATTACAAAGGAGGTTTATATTAAATGAATAAACTTAAATTTCTCAAAACCAAAAAAGGCATTGCTATTTTATTGGCAATAGTCATGCTTTTTGTTTTAGGCTCGTGCTTTTCCGATGACGAGACAGAAAGTAATACCGAACAAGACACTTCATATTTTTCTGAACAATCAGGTACAGATCAGAATTTTCAGAACACAAAGCCCGGAAATGCGCAGAATACAACCACGCAAAACAATCACCCCGCCACCCCCGGCACAACAAATAAAAATCCCCCGTCGTCTGTACCATCTGTTGACAAGGTAACGCCATCAAAAACACCCGTTTATACATCAAGTGCTTATGCAATAGTAAACAATAACATCCCCCTATTTACAGCGGCAGAAAGGAATACGACAAAATCTTTTGAAAAATATTCAAACCTCGATTCATCAGGCAGATGCGGTGTGGCTTTTGCTTGTATCGGAAAAGATATAATGCCCACAGGTCAGCGCGGTGAAATAGGACAAATCAAACCATCAGGATGGCAGACAGTGAAATATGACTGCGTTGACGGAAAATATCTGTACAATCGTTGTCACCTTATCGGTTGGCAGTTAACGGGAGAAAACGCAAACAATAAAAATCTCATCACCGGCACAAGATATATGAATGTTGAGGGTATGCTTCCTTTTGAAAACATGGTGGATGACTACATTGAAGAAACAAACAACCATGTTCTTTACAGAGTAACTCCTGTTTTCCAGGGAAACGAGCTTGTTGCACGAGGAGTCCAGATTGAAGCATACTCAGTTGAAGATAATGGTGACGGTATCTGCTTTAACGTTTATTGTTTCAACGTTCAGCCCGGCGTTACTATCGATTATAAAACCGGCTTGAGTTCACTCAATGGTGAAACAATAACCAAACCTGCAACCACAACAAAACCTGCTACAACACCGAAACCCACAACCACAAAAGCTCCCCAAACATCAGATAATGTTGCTCCGAAAATAAAATATATTTTAAATACAAGCACAATGAAAATCCATTACCCAACGTGTGCATCAGTCAAAAAAATTGATGATGCAAACAAGACAATCACTACTGCATCCAGAGATTCTCTTATATCACAAGGATATTCACCATGTGGTAATTGTAAACCGTAAAAATTAACACTGCAAAAAATGACGTGTCTCACGACACGTCATTTTTTATTATCGTTATTCTTTAACCCAGAGCATTTCGACTTTCTTGATATGTCTTAAAATCTTATTATAGTCAAGGACATTGAGAACACCGTTGCTATCAATATCACCGCAAGCAAACGTATATTCATCTTCAATTTTCTGAGTTTTCTTGAAGTGTTTGAGAACTGCATTAATATCAATAACATTAACCGTTCCGTTACCGTCTACGTCACCTCTAAGGTGAATCTTCAGGTCAAATTCTGTTTCATCTTTCTGAATCCATGTTTTGTATTCACGAGTTACGTGATCTTTCTTTGAAACTCTGATGATGTAATATCCGGGCTGAACCTTTTCAAAGCCATATTCTGCATTGTTGCCTGTTACAGTAACCGTATCAACTGTTATACCGATTACACCATTAATAAGCTCAATTGTAACTACTTCTGTTTTTGAATTGAATGATGTTACTTTACCCCAGATTTCACCACCGATAGGCGCAACATCTCTTGTTTCCACTTCTGCGCCACATACTGCACAATAGTTAGTTTCTGAACCTTTTTCCATCTTTGTAGGTTGTTTTGTAACAACCCATTCTTCAGAATAAGTATGTCCTGTTGCAGGAATTACAGTTTCAGAAATTTCTTCAGTACATTCTTCGTCTACAAAGAGACAATCACAAACAATACATGTATAGAATTCAATATTACCATCAAGAGTACATGTTGCATCTAAAGATTCTGTTTTAACAGTTTTATGACCTGCAGGTAAAACTGTTGTTTCGCGAGAAAGCTCTTCACCACAGACTGAACAATAAACTACTGTATCGTATGAGCCGTCAACAAGACAATCTGCTTCGACTCTGTTCTCTTCAACAGCTTCACCTTCTGTGTGACCAAGTGCATCAACTGTTTCCTGCACTACAAGTGTTTCACCGCAAACTTCACAGTGCTTACCTTCTGTTAAGCCTGTGTTTACGCAATCAGGTGCAACTGCTGCGTCAATTATTTCTGTATGGCCGAGTGCTTCTACAACCTCCTGTGCTACGAGTGTTTCACCGCAAACTTCACAGTGTTTACCTTCTGTTAAACCTGTGTTTACGCAATCAGGTGCAACTGCTTCGTCGATTGCTTCTTCGTGGCCGAGTGCATCTACATAATCGTCTACGTATGTATCATCACATACTGAACAGTAAACTACTGTATCATATGAACCTGCGTTTTCACAATCAGGAGCTACGTTGTTTTCTACAACTGCTTCTGCTTCTGTATGACCGAGTGCAGGTACTACTTCCTGTGCTACAAGTACTTCGCCACAAACTGAACAGTGTTTACCTTCTGTGAGACCTGTGTTTACGCAATCAGGTGCTACTGCTTCGTCAATTACTTCTGTGTGACCGAGAGCATCTACATAATC
>JAZSFV010000156.1:0-3698 GCA_045532395.1 Acutalibacteraceae bacterium | reverse complement strand
TACTTTAAAGAGAAGTAACGCTACCAATGGAGAAGTACTCAAGTTGGTGACGAGGCGCCCCTGCTAAGGGCGTAGGTCGGGTAACCGGCGCAGGAGTTCGAGTCTCCTCTTCTCCGCCAGAAAAAGACTTGCTTTGCAAGTCTTTTTTCTTTATTAAAACAAATCAAATACAACAAAAAGCCCATATCCTCAAAAGAAGATATGGGACTTTATTTTTAGTGATGTTTCGGTTTGTTATGTCTACGTGCGCTTGTGCTTCCTTCAGGTTTGATTTCGCCAACCTTAAGAAGTGAACGTTTTGTAAGCGTAGGACCTACAAGCTCATAAACAAGCACTGCAAAAAGAACAACATTTCTTACCATTGAACCGTTTGTAAGCGATGATGCTGTCAGTGCCATGCCAAGAGCAACGCCCGCCTGAGGCAACAAAGTTATGCCAAGATTATCTGTTATGGGTTTACTCTGATGCGTCAGTTTACAGCTCATAGCTGAACCATAATATTTGCCAAGTGAACGTGCTATTATGTAAACAACACCCACAAGTATTGTCATCGGCTGCAAAACAACGTCCAGGTCAAGTTCTGCACCTGAAATTACGAAGAACAAAACGTTAAGAGGCATAACCCAGTTGTCAACACGTTCCATCAATTCTTCTGAAGTTGAACAGATATTGCAGAAAATTGTACCTGTCATCATACATACAAGCAACAATGAGAAGCCACAATGTACGCCTGCAATCTGAAACTTAAGCTGTGAAAGACCTACAGTGAGAAGAACGAAAGCAACTGAAATTGTCATACGTTTACTTCTTGAGTGGAAGAACTGTTCAACCCAGTTGAGAAGCCAGCCCATAACACTACCAAGCACAAGTGAAAGCACAATTTCAAGAATAGGTTCTACAACAACTGCAAGAATGCTTGCCTGACCGTGAGACAAAGCAGTTGCAATGCCGAAAGATACGCTGAACAATACCAAACCAACAGCATCGTCAATTGCAACAACAAGCATAAGAAGTCTTGTAAGAGGTCCGTCTGCCTTATACTGTCTTACAACCATCAACGTTGCCGCAGGAGCAGTTGCTGATGCAATAGCGCCCAGAGTAATAGCACAAGGGATGGAAATAACAGCGGGGAAAAGAAAATGCAAAACAATCAGAACTGCATCTACAAGTAATGTTGTAACAACCGCCTGAAGAATACCTATTGTAATGGCACTCTTGCCCATTTTTTTAAGCTGATGCAAACGGAATTCGTTACCTATAGTAAACGCAATGAAACCAAGAGCTGTCTGAGTAATAATACTCATGCCTTCTACCTGCTCAAGACTCTGGAATCCAAGCCCCGGCAGACCTATTCTTCCGAGAAAGAAAGGACCGATTAAAAGACCTGCAACAAGATAACCTGTAACTGCAGGGAGATTAAGTTTTTTTGTAAGTCTTGACAACAACAAACCGCCTATTAAAGCAGTTGCCAGACACAATAAAGATGTACTCATAAAATTGCCTTCTTTTTTTATTTGATTACTGCAAAATAATACTCTTATGCACACCAAAATTCAAGGCTAATATTTTACAAATAATCTATTATAAATATGATTAATTTGGTTATTATTTCATCATTTACGTCAAAATCCGACTTCATATTTTCATTACGCAAAAATATTCTGTAAAACGATTTCAGCTGAGATATTTTTCAATATACTCATAGTAAAGTTTATCTGCAATTTCCACATTTTCTGCATCTTCGAAAAGTCCGTGTCCCGAGTTGGGGTAGGCATTGAATTCATGAGCAATACCAAGTTCTGTAAGTTTTGTTTCAAGTGCCTGAGCATTTGCGAAAGGAACAATATCATCAACCATACCGTGGTTTATGACGGTGGGAACAGTATTTTCGTCCACGTACTTGAGTGGCGAAACATTCCACAAAGCTTCTTTTGCTTCGTCTCTTGTTGCAAATGTATGCTTATATCCGCAAGCCCATGACAAAACCTGTGCCACGTATTCCTCATCGCCAATTCCATTGTCAAAATAATAAGCATCATCGCTCAGGTCTGTGGGACCGCAAAAGCTTACAACTGCAGCAGGCTTTATTGCAGAAACATCATCACGGGAATAAGCATAAAGTAGCGAAAGATGTCCTCCTGCCGAGCCTCCCGTAAGTAGCATTCCGTTAATATCAACACCATTCTCTTTTCCGATATTTTTGATTTTTTCCGTTGCAAGCTGAAGGTCATCCATAATATCAAGGAGATCAACGTCATCTGAAATATATCGGTAATTCACAGCCGCTGCGGCATAGCCCATCTCAGATATTTCCTCAAGTTTTGCATTAAATTCAGCCTTGTCTCCTCCAATCCATGCACCTCCGTGAATCATCAGCACAAGCCCCGTCTCTTCTTTACCTGCAGGGAGATAAAGATTGAGCGTATGCCTTTCGTGTGGACCGTAAGAAACTTCTTCAAATTTTTTGGTTGTATTTTCATTCACCGGAATTCCTAAAAAATTCAGAATACACAGTATTATTGAAAGAAGAAATGATAAAATTTTCTGACACATAAATCTTGCACCTCGTTTTTTTATTTAATTCTATAACAGTGTGATATGATTGTCAATAAACAAAACTGACCCTCCGTCCGGAATTCAGACAGAGGGTCTTTTTACAAATCAGCCGATAACTTTATCTTTAATTTCCTGGACTGCCTTTTCTGCAAATTCTGCGATTGTCATTGAGCCGATGTCTCCCTGACCTCTCTTTCTTACAGAAACAGTTCCTTCTTCTGCTTCTTTATCGCCGATAACGAGCATATACGGAATCTTTTCAAGCTGTGCTTCACGAAGTTTATATCCAAGCTTTTCGCTTCTTTTGTCAACATCGATTCTCTCAACACCTGCTTCTTCAAGAGCTTTCTTAACTGCGTAAGCAGCGTCCTGATGTCTGTCAGCAATAGGAACAATTCTTACCTGTTCAGGTGAAAGCCAGATTGGGAATGCACCTGCATATTTCTCGATAAGAAGAGCAAGTGTTCTTTCGTAGCAACCGATTGATGTTCTGTGGATAATATAGGGGTTTTTCTTTGTGCCGTCACGGTCAACATATTCCATGCCGAATTTCTCAGCAAGCATCTGGTCAATCTGAATTGTGATAAGAGTATCTTCTTTGCCGAAAACATTCTTAATCTGAATATCAAGTTTAGGACCATAGAAAGCAGCTTCGCCGATGCCGACTTTATAGTTGATGCCGATATCATCAAGAATTTCTTTCATCACGCCCTGTGCTTCATCCCACTGTTCTTTTGTGCCGATATATTTTTCTGTATCGTTGGGATCCCACTGTGAGAAACGGTATGAAACATCGTCATAAAGACCAAGTGTTTTAAGCATGAAAATGCAAAGGTCAAGACATCTCTTGAATTCGTCAGCAAGCTGTTCAGGAAGGCACATAAGATGACCTTCAGAAATTGTAAACTGACGCACACGGATAAGACCATGCATTTCGCCTGACGATTCGTTTCTGAAAAGAGTAGATGTTTCAGCAAGTCTCATGGGAAGGTCACGGTAAGATCTTGCACGGTTGAGATATGCCTGATACTGGAAAGGACAAGTCATAGGACGAAGTGCAAAAACTTCATTGTCTTTTTCTTCATCGCCGAGAACAAACATACCATCTTTGTAATGGTCCCAGTGACCTGAAATTTTATAAA
>JAZSFV010000241.1:0-12055 GCA_045532395.1 Acutalibacteraceae bacterium | reverse complement strand
GGGTATAGGTACTATTGCCCGTGACAAAACAGGTAAATTCAGAGCAGGACAGAGAGTTGTTATGGTGCCTTGTGAAAAATCAGACTGCGACGGCACAAAATGCGAAAAATGCGTAAGAAACTATGACTATCTCCAGGACAACTATTGTCCTAAATCAAGCTTCCGTTCAAGCAACGCTGACGGTTTCAGCAAAGAAATGATTAACATGAAAGCAGACTACCTTCTTCCTATTCCTGACGGCATAGGTGAGGAAGCTGTTTTTTCAGAACTTATTTCTGTTGGTTGCTGTGCTTTAAGAAGAGCAGGACTTTGGAAAGATAAGGTTGAAGAAGTGTCTGTATGGGGCGACGGTATAATGGGTTATATTATTGCTCTTGTAGCCCGTTACGGCCTGGGTGCAAAGGTGAATGTTATCGGCATTAACCGTGAAAAGCTTGGTATGTTTGATTTTGCTGAAACTTATCACGCAAACGATATTTCTCTTCTGCCCAAAACACCAGTGTGTATTGAGGCAGTTGGCGGAAATGCTTCTGCAATAGCAATCAATCAGGCGATTGATTCAATCTTTTCAGGCGGCACAATTATCCTTTGCGGCGTTGCAGGCGAAAATGCTCCCATAAACACACGCATGGTGCTTGAAAAAGGATTGTCCTTGCTTGGCTCAACACGTTCAAGCGTAGAAGATTTCCAGAAAGCGATTGAACTTCTGGGAGTTGACGAGTTCAGAGAAAAAATTCTTCGTCTTGTGGAAGGCGTAGATATTGTTGACGATATTAAAAAATACTATGAAGCATTTGAAAAGGCTTCACGTTCAGATTCACTTGGTAAAAGAATTATAAAACTTGTTTTTTAAGGAAAGAGAACAGATATGGATTCATTTAAATCATTGTTTGATGAAGTAAAAAAAGAGATTCAGAAAAATCTGTCAGAAGCCGTATTCAACGTCTGGTTTGAAGAACTTGAGTTTGTTTCTTTTGACGGTACGGCGGTTACCTTATCAATAGGAGAGTTTAAAAGAAAGATTATTGAACAGAAGTTTATGAATCTTCTGAACGATTCTTTTGTTAAGGTTGCAGGTTTTGATGTTGAAATAAAATTTCTCGATAACGCGAATAAACAGAATAAATCACAGCAGGTTCATTATGTTGAATCAAATGAAGACAAAGACAACACATTTGATACTTTCGTTGTCGGTCCTTCAAATAAATTTGCTCACGCAGCAGCGCTTGCAGTTTCCGTAAATCCGGGAGCAGTAGGCGAATATAATCCTCTTTTTATATGGGGTAATTCAGGTCTTGGTAAAACCCACTTGCTTAAATCAATCGCAAGTGAAATCAAGAAAAATTCACCTGAAATGAATATACTTTCAACACACGGTGAGGCAATCACAAACGAACTTATCGAGTGTATCCAGAAAGGTAGAATGAATCAGTTCCACGATAAATACAGAACTGTTGACGTGCTTCTTGTGGACGACATTCAGTTTATTGCTGAAAAAGTGCAGACAGAAGAAGAATTTTTCCACACTTTCAACTCGCTTTACAATGCAGGAAAGCAGATTGTTCTGACTTCTGACCGTCCGCCCAAGGACATGCCCACTTTGGCAGACAGACTCCGTACACGTTTTGAGTGGGGTCTTATTGCTGACATTCAGCCGCCTGATCTTGAAACAAGAATGGCAATTATCAACAGAAAAGCTGAAAGCATGGGTCTGCAGATCCCCAACGATGTTGTTCTTTTTGTTGCGGAAAAAATCAGGAGCAATATCAGACAGCTTGAAGGTGCAGTTAAAAAAATTGCTGCATATATCAACATTTTCGGCTCATCTACTGTTACAATCAATATTGCGCAAAACGCAATCAAGGATATTTTCAGCGATAACAGTCAGACACCTGAAGTTCTTACAAAGAAAATTATCGAAGAGGTTGCACGTAGCTTCAGCATTGAAGCGAAGGAGATTACGTCAAAGAGACAGTATGCCGCCGCTACAAACGCAAGACAGATTGCTATGTACATAATCAGCGAAATGACAGGACTTCCTGCAAAGAAAATCGGTGAAAGTTTTAACGGCAGAGACCACAGCACAGTTCTTTATTCAATAAGCAAAGTAAGAGATGAAATTAAAAGAAATTCTTCTCTTAAGAATACGGTTGAAGACATTATGAAGAATGTCAGACAGAATGGTTAACATGAGTAATAAAATTATTTTAGCCTCTCAGTCACCGAGAAGACGCGAACTTTTAAGCCTTATCACTGACGATTTTGAAGTGATAACGGCAGATGTTGATGAAACTGTAGACGAAAACGAAACTGCCGAAAACACAGTTATGATGCTTTCGAAGAAAAAGGCAGATGCGGTGTCATCTCTTTATCCCGGCAGAGTGGTAATCGGGGCAGACACAATCGTTGTGTGTGACGGCAGAATTTTAGGGAAACCGCAAAACCGCACGCATGCAAAAGAAATGCTTAAAAGTCTTTCAGGCAGAACTCATCAGGTGCTTACGGGCGTTACAATAACAGATTCTTGTAAAACAGAAACATTTTTTGTTTCGTCTGACGTAACATTTTTTGAGTTAAGCGATGAAGAAATTTCAGCTTATGCCGAAAGCGGTGAGCCTGACGACAAAGCAGGTGCATACGGCATTCAGGGCAAGGGCTCTTTGCTTGTTGAAAAAATAAGCGGAGATTATTTCAATATTGTCGGTCTTCCCGTGTCAGCACTTAATAAAAAACTTAAAAATTTTTAACCTGAAGTGGGTCGCTGGCAAACAGTAACCCACTTTTTGTGTTATTGACATAAAGTACGAGCTTATGGTATACTATTTTATTATAGAAATAAATTTATTTTAGGGGGTAAGCGCATGGAAAATATCTGGAACGAAATAATTTCATGGGAATGGGAATATATGCTCCGCCTTGTTGTAGCTTGCCTTTGCGGTGCATGTGTTGGTTTTGAAAGAAGCCGTCGTTTTAAAGACGCGGGTGTCAGAACTCATGTTATGGTTACATTGGGTGCGGCGCTGATAATGGTAGTTTCAAAATACGGTTTTCAGGACATTCCTGCTCTTGAAATGATGAAAGTGGATGCATCACGTGTTGCATCAAACGTTGTTACAGGTGTCGGTTTCCTTGGCGCAGGTGTGATTTTCTTCAAAGGCACATCTATAAAAGGTCTCACAACTGCTGCAGGTATCTGGACAACTGCAGGTATCGGCCTTGCTTTGGGAAGCGGAATGTACTTTGTGGGTATTATGTCTGCAGTTATTATGATAATTGCGCAGTTCTTCTTACACAGAGTTCTTAAAAGTGTGGACTCATATTCAACGAGTGAAATGTCAGTAACTCTGGATAACGAGCCGGGTGTAATCGAAGAGTTTAAAAATCAGCTTGAAAAAGATAGCCTTGTCATTCAGGCTTGCAAGATTATTAAAAACACAGATGAAGGTGTCGTAAGCCTTAAAGCAACGGTAAGAATGCCTCATGACATGGAGTTTGAGGACGTTGTTAAAATAGTTGAAAGTAACACAAAAATCAAATCTATTGAGTTTTAAAAAATTTTCTCCGGAGATTTTACTTCGGAGAATTATTTTAAAAGGAGTGGTTAAAATGAGCGGAAGTTTCAGTATAATGACTTATAATGTTTCGGGTATTCCGATTATAGGCGATAGTCAGGGCTCACAGCGTGTGCTTAAAGGTAATAAGAGAATGGAAAAAATAGGTGAAATTCTTTGCCGAGAATCAGACTGCGATATTATCGGAGCTGAGGAAGATTTTAACCATCATCCTGCTCTTGCAAAGGCTATGACTGCGTTTAAATATCAGACTTTCTCAAAAGGCGGTATCCCCCTGGGTGATGGTCTGAATGTTTTTTCAAAGTTTCCTGTTTATAATGTAAAAAGAACAAAGTGGAGAAAATGTTTCGGCTACCTTGCAGGTGCTAACGACAGACTTGCAGAAAAAGGTATACTTTCAACTGTTGTTGAAGTGGAAAAAGGCGTTTTCATAGATTTATATGTTATTCACACTGACGCTGCAAACGACCCTAAATCTTTGGTGGCAAGAAAAGATAATTTCCTTCAGCTTGCAGAAATGATTAATTCCCGCAAAGAAGACAGAGCCGTTATTGTGATGGGAGACTTCAACACAACATTCTGCCTTAACGAAAAGGACGAGCCTTATGAAATGCTCATTGAAAAGGCAGGACTTACAGACTCATGGGCAGTAATTCATAACGGCGGGAAATGCGACTATAAAAACGAAAAAGAATGGAATCCCACGCTTAAAGAAACTCTCGACAGAGTTATGTACAAATCAGGCGGCGGAGTGGAAATAAAAGCGGAAAGCTATGAATATGCAGAGTTTACTGATGAAAAAGGCGAAACATACACTGACCATGTTTCTACAAAAGTGAAACTCTCATTTGAAGTAACAGGGGAATTAAAGAAACCGGAAAGCCTTAAAGAGCCTGTGCCTGAAAATAAAGTCAAACAGTTTTTTAAAGTAACATGGGCATTTATAAAAATAATTGCCATGATGTTGACTCATCTTCATGAACTTATTTATAACAAGAAATATGGAAAAATAAGCAACTATATGCCGTAAGATGTTTTTCCTGTGGATGTGATTTGATGATAGAAGAATCAGTTTTTTGTAAGGTCTGCGGAAGTGAAGTACCGGTCGATTCTGATGTTTGCCTTAAATGCGGTAATAGCATGAAGCCTGAATTCGGAATTCAAGAAGCTTCCGTTATTTCTGACGAAGATTTATCGAAAAAAAGCAAAAACAAAAAGCGGATGCAGATTATAATATCTGTTGCCGCTGTAGTGGTGACTCTGGTTTCGCTTGCAGTTAAATTTTTTGTAGTTGACAGGGTAACTCCCGAAGAAAAAGCAGTTAACGATTTTATAGAGTGTGTGACTTCTTATAAAACGGGCGTATGCAAGGGGAAAACTTATCTTTCTGAATTTTTTAATCTGCGTATTGATTTTGACGATAACTGGGAAGTTGCAACAAAGGGTTTTGAAACGCTTAACAGTGAACTCCTCAAGAGCATAAAAATCAGTCAGACAGAAGAAATGGAAAAAGAAGGATACGGAGAAAAACTTATAGCGAAAGTTGTTGACAACAGTTACGCGAAAGTTGAAATGAAAGCGACAACCCTTAACTACGGCGGTGTGGAAATCCGTGTTTACAGTAATTTCGGAATAAGCGGCCGCAATATGGACGAAGTTGTTGCAAAAACCAGAAATGGTCTTGTACGTAAAGGTATTGAAACAACAACTGACAAAATAACAATCTGCGGAGAAACCTATCACGTTCTTAAATGTACGATTAAAAACGGAAATTCATCTCCTGTAATCAACGAACTTTACATGAGAGCAGAAGGTGATATGATTATGACCATGAGCTGCTATTATCAGCAAGGCTACGAAGAAATAAAAGATAATTTCATAAATAGTATCAGTAAATATTAAAAAATACTGTTGCATATTTTATATGCAACAGTATTTTTTTATTCTGCTAAATCAAACTGGCTGTTATATAATTCTGCGTAAAAGCCGTTTTCTTTAAGTAATTCTTCGTGGTTGCCTTGCTCTATAATATCGCCGTCTTTTACGACAAGTATAAGGTCGGCATTTTTTATTGTTGAAAGGCGGTGCGCTATTACAAAGCTTGTGCGGCTTTCTGTCAGCTTATCCATGGCCTGCTGAGTGATAAGCTCTGTGCGTGTGTCAACAGAAGAAGTGGCTTCGTCAAGAATAAGCATGGGGCAGTTCTGAATCATAGCACGTGTGATAGTGAGAAGCTGTTTCTGCCCTGTAGAAATTGTTGTGTTTTCGCTCATTACAGTGTCAAGTCCTTCGGGTAGAGACTCAATAAAATGATATATTCCGCAGGCTTTGCAGGCACTTATAATTTCTTCTTCAGCCACACCTTCTTTGTTATAAACAAGATTTTCTCTTACTGTGCCTTCAAAAAGCCATGTATCCTGAAGCACCATTGAGAAAAGAGAGTGAATGCTGTCACGTTTGACTTCGGTTATATCATACCCGTCAATTTTTATACTGCCTTCGTTTGCATCAAAAAATCTCATCAGGAGATTCACCATAGTGGTTTTTCCGGCACCCGTAGGACCTACAATTGCAACTTTCTGCCCTGGTTTTATGTGTGCAGAGAAATTTTTGATAATTGTCTTGTCAGGCTCGTCAGGGTAAGCAAATTTTACGTTTTCAAAAACAACTTCACCTTTGATGTCAAGGGGAATATCAGGCTTTTCTTTTTCGTCGGAAAGTTCGTTTTCTTCAAGGAAATCGAAAACTCTGTCGCCTGCTGCAGCGGCAGACTGCATGCTTGTAAGACCCTGTGCGAGAGTGCTCAAAGGAGAAGTAAACAAGCGTACATACATAATAAAAGCAATAATAACGCCGAATGTAATTCTGTTTTCAAGCACCAGTGCCGCACCTATAACACAAACTGCAACATAACCAAGGTTGCCGATAACAGTCATAAGAGGTTGCATAATTCCGGAAAGAAACTGGCTCTTCCATTCTGCATCGTAAACTTCTTTGTTTAAAGAAGAAAAATCTTTTTTGATAATATTGTTTGCACGTGACAGACGCACAACGTCATGACCTGTATACATTTCTTCAATAAAGCCGTTGAGCTTGCCTAAATTATGCTGGCGTGCAACAAAATATTTCTGAGAGCGGGACATAACAACACCGGTTATTGAAAAACCTATAAGAGTTGAAACGATTGTGCCGAGAGCCATTCTCCATTCAGTTAAAAACATCATCACAAGGCAGCCGGCAAACTGTGCAAGTGCAGTTATCATGGACGGAATACTGTTAGACAGTGTCTGCTGCAGTGTGCTTACATCGTTTGTTACACGGCTTAAAATGTCACCGTAGGACGATGCGTTGAAAAGGCTCATGGGAACATTGTTTATCTTTTTTGATAAATCGTTTCGCATTCTTCTTGAAAGACGAAGAGTGACTGTTGACATTATAAAATGCTCAACATAATTAAAAAGAGCACTTAATGCGTAAATGCCAAGCAGAAAAAGGCCCACTTTTGCAATAGCGTTCAAATCAATATTACCAAGAATTGAGTTTGTAATAATATCTGTGATTTTGCTTAACTGGTTAGGACCGATGATTGTAAGTATAGCGGAAAGTACGGCAAGGAAAAGTGAAAAAATGGTAGGGAATTTAAGGTTGGGAGAATAATCAAATAAATTTTTTACAACTCCGAGAATTCCACGTTTGCTTTTTTGTGGCGTTGTCATTTGGTTTTCTCCTTTCATTTAAGTTCATTTTCGGAAAGCTGGCTCATGGCGATTTCACGGTAAATTTTGCAATTTTTCATAAGCTCACCATGTTTTCCTATGCCGACGATTTTGCCTTCGTCAAGGACGATAATTTTATCTGCATCTCTTATTGTGCCGATTCTCTGTGCAACAATAAGCCTTGTAATGTCAGATAAATTTTCTTCAAGACCTGTTCTTAAGGCTCTGTCTGTTTTATAGTCAAGAGCGGAGAATGAATCGTCAAAAATTAAAATTTCAGGTTTACGTGCCAGTGCTCTTGCAATTGAAACTCGCTGTTTCTGACCGCCTGAAAGGTTTTTACCGCCTTGCGCAATCTGGGATTCAAGGCCGCCTGATAAATTGTCAACAAAATCTTTTGCCTGAGCCAATTCCAGAGCCTCATAAGCATTTTCGTCAGTTTTTTCTTCGCGGCTTTCACCGAAAAGGACGTTTGTTTTAATATCGCCTGCAAAAATAACTGCCTTCTGCGTAACAAAACCGATTCTGTCATAAAGAGCATCAAAAGAATAATCTTTTATGTTTTTGCCGTCAAGGAGAATTTCACCGTCAGTTACGTCATAAAAACGTGCGGCAAGGTTGATAAGAGTAGTTTTGCCTGAGCCTGTAGAGCCGATAAATGCGATAGTTTCGCCTTTGTTTGCTTTGAAAGAAATGTTTAGGAGTGCATCTTCGTTACTATCAGGGAAATGAAAAGATACGTTTCTGAATTCGATAGTACCTTCTTCATCGGGGCAGTCAAAAGTGCCTTGGAGAAGGTCTGTGTCTTCATCGAGGACTTCGTTTATTCTCTGCGCAGATACTTGAGCTGCAGGCATAAACATAACAATCATAACAAGCATCATTATTGCCATAATAACGTATGTTGCATAAGTGCTGAAAACAACAACTTCACTTAACATATCAATTCTGGCCATCATCTGAATTGCAGGAATTTTGTTGATAAGCATAGCACCTACCCAATAAATTGTAAGAGCAAGAGCATTCATGGCAAGACCTATCAAAGGCATAAGAAGTGAGAAAGTACGTTGGTTGAAAAGCTGGGTTTTCATAAGTGCCGTTGCGGCTGCGTCAAACTTTTTGTTCTGATAATCTTCTGCTCTGAATGCATGCACAACGTTAATGCCTGACAGGTTTTCACGGGCAATAAGGTTGATTTTATCTATCTGCTTCTGAACAATTTTGAATTTAGGCACAACAACCATTGTTACAACCATCATTATTCCGAGAAGAAATACAATAAATCCCGCGGTGATAAGTGAAAGCTCCCAGCTTTTGCCCACAATTTTGATAACAGCCCATACTGCCATAACGGGAGCTTTTATTATCATCTGCAAGCCCGTGGAAACGAGCATCTGTATCTGTGTTACATCGTTTGTTGTGCGGTTTATAAGGCTTGGTACGGAAAAATGAAGAATTTCTTTTTTACCGAAGTCGGTAACTTTATTGAAAAGCTTTTCTCTTACTGTAAAACTGAGGCCTGAGCCGACTCTTGCGGAAAGGTAACCGCACAATACGGAAAGCGAAGCACTTGCCAGTGTGCAAAGAAGCATTTCACCGCCCGTAAAAAGAATATCTTTTACGGTGCTTGACGGGGTGTTTATAAGTTTTGTGAGCGTGCTCATGTATTCGGGGAGTTTCAAATCAAAAAAGATTTGCCCGAGAATAAATGCGATGCAGATTAATGCCATAATCCATTCGCGTTTCTGCATTTTTTTAAGTAAATTTATCATTTTTTATCTCCTAAAATCAGTCTACAATTATTATACATTAATTTATCCAAAAGTCGATAGATATATTATAAATTTGTGTTGCGAAATTGTAAATTACTTGCAAATAGAAATATCCTATGGTAGAATGTTTAATAAGGAGTGGTTTTATGAACGCAGTAATCGATGCAGGCGGAGGTCTTCGCGGAATTTATACGGCCGGTGTTTTTGACAGATGCCTTGATGATGACATATATTTTGATTTGTGCATCGGCGTTTCTGCAGGAAGTGCAAATCTCTCCACTTACCTTTCAAGACAGAGAGACAGAACTTATCGTTTTTTTCATGATTATTCCCAACGTAAAGAATATATGAGCCTTGGAAATTTCATTAAAAAAGGCTCATATCTTGACCTTGATTATATTTATGCAACGCTTACAAATTCCGACGGGGAAGACCCTATAGATTATCCGCAGATTGCAAAATACGAGGGGCAGTTTTTAATTGCCGCAACTGATGCAGAGACGGGTAAAGCCCATTATTTTACAAAAGATGATTTATCTCAGGATAACTATAAAGTTTTATGCGCTTCATGTGCAATTCCCGTCGTTTGCAAACCCGTGGAAATAAACGGCAGAAAATATATGGACGGTGGTGTAGCCGTTCCCGTGCCTCTTGAAAAAGCAATTGAAATGGGTGCAGAAAAAATTGTTTTCGCCCTTTCAAAACCTAAAAATTACAGAAGAAGCAGTTCGAGAAACGATTTTATTGCAAAAATTTTAAAACGCAAATATCCTGAAACAGCAAAAACACTCCTTGGGAGCAACGCAGAATACGACCGCCTTATAGATAAAGCAATAGAACTTGAAAAAGAGGGGAGAGTCCTTATAGTTTCCCCTGACGATACATGCGGAGTTGATACTCTTACAAAAGATAAAGAAAAACTCCATCTTTTATACGAAAAAGGTTACAAAGATGCGGAGAGAATAAAAGAGTTTTTAAAATAAAGTGAAACCACACAGGGCGTTAAAGCTCTGTGTGGTTTTTTATGATTGTTTGTAATTCTTTGATTTTTTCAGGGTCAGGTTCCGGAAGATTCCCGAAAGGAAATTCAAGCCCTGAATTGTCATATTTAGGCTGACATAATTTTCTGAAAGGGAGAAGTTCGACTTTCTTTGTACACCCGGGATGATTTTTTACGATTTCTATAAGCCTTTCAATGTTAAGGTTATCATCATTTTTAGTAGGGATAATAACCTGACGAATCCATGTGGGGATTTCGTTTTCTTCAAGATAATCGTAAAATTTAATTACATCTTCAAAAGAACAACCGACATATTTTTCGTAGTCTTCTTCGTTTGTGTACTTAATATCAAGCAGTACAAGGTCGGTGACTTTAAGAAGTTCTTTTACTTTTTCGTCAAGAATGAAACCGCTTGTGTCAAGGCAGGTGTGAATATTTTCTTTTTTCAGAGTTCTAAAAAGTTCTGTCACAAATTCGCACTGCATAAGTGCTTCACCGCCCGAAACGGTAACACCGCCGTCAGAGCCAAAATAACTTCTGAAACGGAGAATTTTAGAAACAGTTTCTTCCACAGTTACTTCCTGTTCTTTTGAAAACTCCCAAGTGTCAGGATTGTGGCAACAAGAGCATCTCAAAGGACATCCCTGCATAAAAACCACATATCTGACACCTGGTCCGTCAACTGCACCGAAAGACTGAACAGAATTTATAAATCCGTTCATTTAAGCAAGCCTCTCGTGGAATGTACGCGAAATAACTTCTCTCTGCTGTTCGCGGGACAGTCTTACGAAGTTTACTGCATATCCTGAAACACGAACTGTAAGGTTGGGGTAATTTTCAGGGTGTTCATAAGCGTCCATAAGTGTGTCGCGGTTGAGAACGTTTACGTTTATATGGTGAGCGTTCTGTTTAAAATAGCCCTGAAGAACGTTCACAAGGTTATCTATTTTGCTTTCTTCATCTTTACCTAATGCATCAGGTGTGATTGAGAATGTGTTTGAAATACCGTCGCGACAATCGTCATAAGAAATTTTTGCAACGCTGTTGAGTGAAGCAAGAGCACCGTTTTCTTCTCTGTTGTGCATGGGATTTGCACCGGGAGCAAAGGGCTCACCTTTCTTTCTGCCGTCAGGTGTTGAGCCTGTCTTTTTGCCGTAAGCAACGTTTGATGTGATTGTAAGAACTGAAAGTGTGTGAATCGCATTTCTGTAAGTGGGAGTCTTGCGAAGTTCAGTAATAACCTGATGAGTAAGGTCTTTTGCTATAAGGTCAACGCGGTCATCGTCATTGCCGAATTTGGGGAAGTTACCTTCAGTTTCAAAATCTACGATAAAGCCTTTTTCATCGCGGATAGGTTTAACCTTTGCATATTTGATTGCACTGAATGAGTCGGTAATTACAGAAAGACCTGCAACACCGAATGCCATGAATCTTTCAACAGCTGTATCGTGAAGAGCCATCTGTGATTTTTCATAAGCATACTTATCGTGCATGTAGTGGATTACGTTCATTGTGTTAACATAAAGCTTCATAAGCCACTCTACGTATTCGTCAAATCTTTCCTTAACTTTATCAAAGTCAAGAATTTCGTCTGCCATAACTTCTTTCTGCGGACCGATATGAATGCCTGAAGTTGTATCGTAACCGCCGTTGAGAGTAAGGAGAAGAAGCTTTGCAAGGTTGCAACGTGCACCGAAGAACTGCATCTGTTTGCCGACTTTCATAGCAGAAACGCAGCAAGCAATAGCGTAGTCGTCGCCGTAGTGAGGACGCATAACATCGTCGTTTTCGTACTGGATTGAGTCAGTATCAATTGAAACCTTTGAGCAGAATTTCTTGAAGTTTTGGGGAAGGTTTTCTGACCAGAGAATTGTAAGGTTGGGTTCGGGAGCAGAGCCTAAGTTGTAAAGAGTGTTGAGAATTCTGTAACTGTTTTTAGTAACAAGAGTTCTGCCGTCTTCACCCATACCGCCAACTGCTTCTGTAATCCACATG
>JAZSFV010000149.1:0-3885 GCA_045532395.1 Acutalibacteraceae bacterium | reverse complement strand
TTTTAAAAATGACAGAACAGCAGATTAAATTAGCAACTGAAAAATTTGAAGCTCTCATCAGAGAACAGTCAGAACGTTCAGACAGAATCAAAGAACAGGGCGATTTCGTAGATTATGAAAACTTTGATAAAATCATCATCGGTGTTTGCGGTGGTGACGGCATCGGCCCCATTATCACAAAAGAAAGCGCAAGAGTGCTTGAATATATGCTCGCAGACAAGGTTAAGGCAGGTAAAGTTGAATTCAAAGTAATCGATGGTCTTACAATCGAAAATCGTGTTGCAGCTAATAAAGCAATCCCCGATGACGTGCTTGAAGAACTCAAATCATGCCACGTTATCCTTAAAGGACCCACAACTACTCCTCAGGCAGGCGATCCCTGGCCCAACATTGAAAGCGCTAACGTTGCAATGCGTAAAGCTCTTGACCTTTTTGCAAACCTTCGTCCCGTTAAAGTTCCTTCAGAAGGCATTGACTGGACTTTCTTCCGTGAAAACACAGAGGGTGCTTATGCCGTAGGCTCAAAAGGCGTCAACGTAACTGACGACCTTGCTATGGACTTCGTTGTTACAACAACAGAAGGTTGCGAAAGAATTGCAAAACTTGCTTATGATTATGCCCGTAGAAACAAGAAAGAAAGAGTTTCAATCATCACAAAAGCAAACATTATCAAAACAACTGATGGTAAATTCCTCAACATCTGCAAAAACATCGGTAAAGATTATCCCGAAATCATCACAGATGAATGGTATATCGACATCACAACAGCAAAACTCATCGACCCCAAAAGAAGAACAGATTTCAAAGTATTTGTACTTCCCAACCTTTACGGTGATATCATCACTGACGAAGCTGCAGAATTCCAGGGTGGTGTTGGTACTGCAGGTAGTGCAAACATCGGTAAAAAATATGCTATGTTTGAAGCTATTCACGGTTCAGCTCCCAGAATGATCAGAGAAGGCAGAGGACAGTATGCTGACCCCTGTTCAATGCTCAGAGCTACTGTTATGCTTCTCTCGCACATCGGCAAGCAGGACAAAGCTGACGCTCTTGAAAGAGCTCTTGACTTCTGCATGTATGAAGAAGCAAAAATTAAAATCACAGGCCGCGATAACGGTTGCACTTGCGAAGAATTCGGCAACTATGTTATGGAAACAGTTAAAAGCGGTAAATAAATATTAATTTAAAGATGAGGTATTTTATTTATGCCTAAAAACAATAACATTTCAATGTCTGTCATTAAGAGAATGCCGAGATATTACAGATTTCTCGGCAAACTCAAAGACGACGGAATTATAAGAATTTCTTCCTGTGAACTTTCGAGAATGATGGGTTTCACCGCTTCACAGATCAGACAGGACCTTAACTGCTTCGGCGGTTTCGGTCAGCAGGGTTACGGATATAATGTTGAGCAGTTATACGAAGAAATCGGGAACATTCTCGGTGTGAATACCGCACTCAATGTCATACTTGTAGGTGCCGGCAATCTGGGCCGTGCTATTGCAAGCCATATGGAATTTGAAAGACGTGGATTTAAACTTATTGGTGCCTTTGACGAAAATCCTGCTCTGGTAGGCAGTAAAATCAAAAACACTGAAATTTATTCAATTTCAAATCTCGAAGAATTCTGCGCTCATCATAAACCCACAGTTGCAATTATCTGCGTGCCTACTAATCCTGCCGCATCCATAGTTGAGCGCCTTTATAACTGCGGAATAAGAGGTTTCTGGAACTATTCTCACTACGATATTATTTCCGCATATCCTGATGCTATCGTTGAGAATGTTCATCTCTCCGACAGTTTGCTTACCTTAAGCTATCAGTTAAAAAACACAAACAAAGAGGGTTAATTATGGCTATACATTTTGGTTGTTGCATACCCGGCGCATCTTTTATGCCTGAAGCACCTGATAAAGAACCTTATTCTCCTTACGAAGTTCTTTTATGGGGTTCAAAAGAAATTATAAGTAAAGGTTTTGATTTCGCAGAATGCAGCGTCGGTTTACTCATGAGTATTTCAGATGAGGATTTTGAAAAGCTCATAAAAGAAAATGTAAAAATCCGTTCATTCAACTGCTTTGTCCCTTCTGAACTTAAAATAATTGAAAACTCTGAGAAAATGTGGGATTACATTGAAAAAGCCTTTTACCGTATGGAAAAACTTTCAGCACAAATCATAGTTTTCGGCAGCGGCGGAGCAAGAAGAATCCCTGATACGATGGAATACGAAGACGGATTAAAAATTCTTGAAAATTTCATAATCAGGTGCAACGAACTTGCCAAAAGACATAATATGCTTTTTGTGCTTGAGCCCTTAAACAGAAACGAAAGCAACTTTATGCCAACAGTTAAATCAGCACATGATTTATGTAAAAAACTCAACCTGAGTAACACAAAAATCCTTGCAGATATTTTCCATATGCACATTGAAAAAGAAAGTTTTTCTGTAATCAACGAAGCTATTGACGAGATTTACCATGTGCATATCAATAACCCTTTAACCCGCTCCTGCCCTACTCTTGAAGAAAACGAAATCATACGTAATTTTGCAGATTCACTCTGTAACGCATCGTACGATAAAACAGTTGCAATTGAAAGTTCATACAGTGACTTTTCTAACGAAATAGGAAACGCACTGAAATATCTGAAAGAGGTTTTCAAACAATGAGCATTACAATAAAACCCATAAGAAAATGTATTGAAGAACCAATATTTATAAAAGCTGATAACCTGCCGGAAAGAGTTACGTGCGCTATTGATGAAAATGGTAGCTACTTTCCTGCACAGTTGACTAATGATGGTGTCCTTGTGATTCTTACCACAGAAAAAAAAGAAATCACGCTCACTTTTTCAGATGAAAAAACTTTTGATACCATTTCTTTTGTCCCGGGGCACGAAAAAATCGATGTATTATATAACAACATTCTATTCACCTCTTATCAACACCTTTCTTCTTTAAAGAAGCCGTTTTTAGGACCTGTTTACACTGCAAACGGAGATTCATTTACACGCGCAGACTTGCACCACGAAGAACATCCTCACCAACGTTCAGTTTTTGTAGGTGTCGGCGATGTAAATGGTGTTGATCTCTGGAACGAGCCTGAAAACAGCGGTTATCTCAGTAAAGGTGAACCCAAAAACATCGTTGTTGGTAGTGCTTACGCTTCTTTCGAAGCTGACAACATCTGGCTTGACAAAGACGGAAACAGACTTTTAGACGAAACGAGAAAGTTTACTTTCTACAATCAAAAATCAGATTGCAGATATGTAGATATGGAAATCACTTTCAAAGCGAGCTATGGCGATGTTATTTTTGGTAATACAAAAGAAGCAGGACCGCTCGGTATCAGAGTTAATGAAAAAATCGATGTCGAACATGGCGGTTACATGGTTAACTCATATGGTGCTTGCGGAGAAAGCGAATGTTGGAGCAAAAGTGCTCAGTGGTGCCTTTATGGTGGAAAAATTGATGGCAATGACTGTGCTATTGCTGTTTTTGATAACGAATCAAATGAGCGTTACCCCACCAGTTGGCATATCAGAGATTACGGGCTTTTTGCTGCTAACAATTTATACTTTAAAGGACAATTAAAAATTGTAGCAAATCAAAGCCTTACATACAAATACAGAATTTGTTTTTTCAATAATTCTGCAGAAGATGTTGGTGACAGATTTATAATCTATAACATCAAATAACAGTTAAAAACTCGACGATAAACAGAATTTGTTTACCGTCGAGTTTTTTTGAAAAGATAAATCATTTTGAATAATCTATTTGTAAAAATTTGAACACAGCAAAATAAACAACACAATTATATAACTTGTATTATTTTATGATTTATTGTGATTTTTTTATCAGAACAGAGAAGAATTTTATAAAAAAAC
>JAZSFV010000191.1:0-3192 GCA_045532395.1 Acutalibacteraceae bacterium | reverse complement strand
GGTATTAAGAAGAATCAAATCAGCCTGCTTCTCATCATCAACAAAAACATAACCCATGTCGCTGAGTAAGCCCTTCATTCTCTCGCCGTCAGAAACATTCCCCTGACAACCGAATGTATGAACATAGGCTTTAGGAGCAGTGTCTCCGAACCTGAATTTAAGAAGATTCTTCGACAGAGATAAAAATTTATTTTGTTTTTCAATTTCTGTTTTCATAAATTCCAACCTCTCGCCCATTTTAACTTATACATTATACTACATAACATAATTAAATGCAATACTAAAACCGCACTTGTAACACATCTGTCATAAATAAAAATCCCGATAACCTGAAAGTTATCGGGATTGAAAATTTCATCAGAATTTAAGCCATGAAGAAATCTGATTAAAAATGAATTTAAACACATTCAATACTTTTGAGAAGAATTCTTCAAGTGCGTTATCATAGGTTTCATAATCTTCATATTCCTGCAATGAAAATTCACCATTTTCATAAACATAAAGATTTGTTTCAAATGAGCCGTCTTCATCGAGAATAATCTCTCTTACACCATAGGGACCTGCTTTTGAAAACTGACAACCATAGGTAAGACCAAGGGTAATTCCGTCATAAGTGCCTGTGAAGCCGTCTGTGTGAATATGGCCGAAGAAAGCACCTTTAACGCCACTATCTTTCCACATAAGGAATTCTTCTGTTGTACCCTGAGAGTAAGTTGCATAGTTTACACCATTTGCAATTTCTTTGTTAAGACGATAAAAGCCACCGTCACCTGAAAGTGCACCTTCATCCCAGATTTCGCATTTTTCAAAAAGGTTTCCTACATCATCTGTGGGTACATGTTCAAAAACAATTGAAGGTATGTTGGCATCAGCCTCGTTTTTAAACCATTCTTTCTGTCCTTCTGTAAAGTCTTTCCCGTTATCAAGCGCCCAGATAATATAACCTGTTTCGTCTGAATTGTGCTTTTTTATTTCTACAAAACTGTCAATTTTGCCTTCATTATCGTCACTCATATCAACTGTTACACAATGAGGATAAGATGCATAAATTTCCAGCCAGTCTTCATTTGAAATACCGCTTTTATAATCGTTATTACCCTGAGCTATTGTATAATAAATACCTGCTTCTTCAATGGGAGTAAAAATAAATTTTACGGCATCTTTTACATTCTGAAGAGTTTTTTCATAGTCTCCGTCAACTGTGACGCCCTCTTGGAAAATTTTATCATCAGAAATATCGCCGAATCTTGTATCTTCAACAATATCTCCTGAAATCACTATAAAATCAGGTTTTACTGTTTCAATTGATTTTCTGATAAAATCATCAAGCTCATGTGCAGGATATGCATCTTCCTGAGGGTCAGAAATCTGTAAAATTACAAATTTTCCGTCTTCGTTAAATTCAAATGCAGGTTTTTCTTCTGCAAAACCAACTACTGAAAATGATGCAAGAGCAATTACAATCGCAATAACTACCGCAAGAAACTTTTTAATTTTCACAATAAAACCTCCTTTGTTTTAACCTAATAAACGCTCAAGCATTGACTTGTTTGCATTCAATTCAAATGTGTCATCAAGTGGTGACAACTCATATTCTTTGTTGTATTTTCTTTCAAGTGCAGTTTTGAGAATCAAATCTGCAAGTACCGGATTTTTCGGAAGAAGAGGACCATGTGAATAAGATGCAAAAACATTTTTATATCTCGCACCTTCTGTACCGTCCTCACCATTATTACCGAAACCTTTAAGAATTTTGCCGAAAGGTTTAACACCATCTGAAAGATAAGTTTTACCCAAATGGTTTTCAAAACCTACAACTTTAATGCCGCCCAGGTCTTCAGATTCAAAGCAGAAATTGCCTACAAATCTGTCTTCACCTGCAACAGTGTGGAAATTCACAGCACCTGATAAATCGTACTGTGTGCCGTCTGATGCTTTATAGTAATTGCCGAGAAGCTGATACCCTGTGCAGATTGCAAGGAAAACTTTTTCATCTTCAACTGCTTTTTTTATTTCGTTTGATTTTTCGCCGATAAAGTCAGAAATGTGGATACCATTTTCAAAATCCAGACCACCGCCGATAAAGAACAAATCGTAATCGTTAACATTAAGTTTTTCTCCAACGGGAATTTCAGTAACATCGGCTTTTATTCCGCGCCATTCAAGACGCTTTTTCATACAAGTTATATTACCGCCGTCCGAAAAGAGATTGAGCACATCGGGGTATAAATAACCGATTTTAAGTTCATCCATGATTATTTCCTCCCCTTTTAATTTTCCCAATAACTCTTAAGATTGTAGCGTTTACTGATTTTCTCTCTGAAAGAAAGCATAGCAGAATATGTGGGCATTATGAACACATCAACATCTGCTTTATCTATTTCTTCAAGAAGCAAATCATCATCTTTTATAACCCTGATTCTGTCAAGGCTTCTGCCTGCGTATTTAAGGCGATTTGCCATATCGTCAGCACGTGCACCGCCAACATAAATCAAAGGAAGATTGTCGCCTAAAGTTTCAAGTTTTTCAAAGTTTGCATCCCATAACCATGAAATATCAGTACCGTCAGAAATTCTGTCGTTTACAATAGTTACAAAAAGACATTTTTCCTTAACTGTATTTGTAAGGAAATTAAGAACCTGATTGCAACCTGCGGGGTTTTTGATGAGAATCATTCTTACGTTTTTACCGCCGATATCAAAGTTTTCCATTCTACCGAAACCACATTCAAAACTTGAAAGAGCAGTAATAATTTTACTTTCTTCAATTCCCATACCTTTTGCAACTGCTGCTGCAGAAATTGCGTTATAAACATTATATCCGCCGGGAAGATTGATGCGAAGAAGTTTTTCATCAGAACTCATTTTAAGTTTAACTGTTGTACTGTCAAGGTCACTTGACACAACTTCAGTTACGAAAACTTCAGTTTCAGGTCTTTTATAGCCACATTCCGGGCAAACATATTTACCGAGATGACCATAAGTTTTATATTCGTAATTATATTCTGTTTTACAGTTAATGCAATATTGTGCATCCGAAACCTCTGAAACAAGGTCTTCATAAATAGGACAGTCTACGCCATAGTAAATAATTTTATTATTTGCATTTTTAACGAGAGAAGTTGTAAGAGAACAGTCTGCATTAATTGCAACAACTGCATTCGGTGAATTTTCAATACCTGCTCTGATACCG
>JAZSFV010000280.1:0-11163 GCA_045532395.1 Acutalibacteraceae bacterium | reverse complement strand
CGCTCGATCGCTGCAAGGTTACCTGAAAGTGTTGCGCCTTTCCAGAGGAGCTTGTAAGGATGTGAATCCATATTTTCATCCAGATATACAAACTCTGACGGAACTGTAAGCGCCTGAGTAATGCCTGCACCTGTTTTTGCTGAAACGTCATCGTATGCTACGTCTACGCAAACAACAGAAAGGATTGAGTTAGTTTTGATATAAGGATCTGATTCTTCGTTAAGAAGTGTTCTCAGATAAGGATATGCGTTGGGAGTGAAGCCCCATACATCAGAGAAGTTAGTGTTTGCAGGTTCCTTACCGCTTGTAAGTTCAAGTGTTGTAAGAGCTCTTGCTTCCTGGCTGTTACCCTGACCGCCGATTGATGTAAGTGTGGGGTCAGTATTTGTCCAGCTATCGTAGTAGCAGTACTGTACTGTTGCAGTAGAATCCATCTTAGTACCTACTGTACCACCTTTTCCGAAGTAGCAGTTGTCAGGATTCTGGGTTGAATCAATTGATGAGTAAGCAGGAGCAACTGAACCTGAAGAGTAAACGTCCTGAACTCCACCGAGTGCTACACCTGCAACACCGCCGATACCTACGCCATATGCTGCACCGCTATTTCTTGCAATAATATCACCGAATGTTGCGTTTACTGCTGCTGAAGAATATACGTGAGCGATACCCTCTTTATTGACACCGCTGAAACCACCGATACCAACGATTGCAGTTGTTGTGTAAGGTCTGATTGCTGAAGTTGTGTTTATTGTACCGAACTTAACGTTACCGCCACTGAAGCATTCTGTGATAGCATCGCCTTCGAAAGCTACAAATTGTTTGCTTTCAGAATCATAAGTGTTAACTTCATCAAGCACACCAACGAAACCACCGATACCGAGAGTACCTTCAACAAATGCGTTGTTAACTGCAGTAAATGCTTTAACTTCAACATTACCTGATGCGAAGGACTGAGTTACAGTACCGTCTGACATGATACCGATAAGACCGCCAACACCATAGAGTTTTGTTGTGTTTGTGTTATTGTAGATGTATTCACATACTACATTACCTGTTGCATAACAAGAAGTGATTGTCGCACCTGAGTTACCGATAAGACCGCCGACAGCATCTTTTGAGCCTGAAACAAGAACTGAAGAACTACAGCTCTTAATTACAGTTGAGGGATACTGAACTTTACCGATAAGACCGCCGATATATGATCCAGTGCCTTTTACAGTACCTTTTGCTGAACCATCAACGATGTTACCTTTTTCGTCATACTCTGCCACACCTATTGCGTGGCAGTTTTCAATAACTATTTCACCACTGCCGAATACCTCACCGACAAGTGTACCAACATTGTCGTTACCTTCAACTGTTGCATTTACAAGAGTAAGGTTTTTGATGTAGGGATCGTAGGGGCTGTTCCAGTTCTTTGAAAGTTTTGAGAACATACCAACATTATTAATCAAATTACCATTTTTATCTGTAGGTTTGATTTTAAGATTGCTGATTGTATGTCCTGAACCATCAAACTGACCTGTGTAGCCTTCAGTTACATCAGAACCGATAGGTGTGAACAATGTTTCATTATCGCCACAGTCGATATCTGTGATAAGTTTGTAGTTAAATGTTGAACCATAGTAATTTGAGAACTTAGCACCATTTACAAGTTCATACTCTGCTTTACCGAGAGCATAAAGCTGACGCTGAGTTGCAATACAGTAAGTTGTACCATAACTAAGAGGAATCTTAATATCTCTCTGAACAGGAACACCATTGATTGTTGCTGTTGCAAATACTATGGGAACCTGAGCATTGTAATATGCCTCACCATTTGAGAACACACCACCTGATGCAGCACCTGCATTTACGTAAGTATTCTTGGTGGGTTTGGTTTCAAAGCTTCCTCTGGTTGCGATACCTTTGGTTGTATCGAAGATGTTTCTGTAAACAGTTGTTTTACCTGTTTCAGCATTGTCACCAAAGAGAAGGTCGACGTTTTTGCTGTCAACATATGTAATGTTTCCTTCTTCGTCAGTTTTCTGAACAAGTACACCACCGTAAAGGCTCGGGTCGAAACCTTCGGGATATTCAACTGTATCAGTTGTATCAAAGATTGATGAAGAATAAGTTACCTTATTTCCGTCAACATTTGTAAGAAGTGTTACGGGATATACAAGACCTTTACCGTATGCTGTTGCTTCAATGTTGCTTACTTCTTCTTTTTCACTTGTCTGAATAGGTGCTGACAAGAATTTAGCATAAGCATCTGAATAGGGGTCAGTTTTTGTTTCAGTACTTGTTACATTGTAGTTTTCGTCATATGTTGTAACAGTAATTTCAGAAACTGTGGGAACAGGATAATGTCCTGCAACAACTGTCCAGCCATCGCCCATTGAAACCTTAATAAGCTCTGATGTAGGCTTACCATTGATTTTTTCCAGAAGTTTCTTACCTGCTTCGTCTACATCTGTGTTCACTTTAAGAAGTGCACTATCGTAGTAGAGGTTTGACATTGTGATTGTACCTGTACCAAGAGTTGTCGAAGAAGCAACTGCTGTAGGAATCTTTGCAAAGTCATCGTTTTCCATCGCAATGTTCTGACCTGCATCGATACAGTCTGACATTGTCATAATGAACTTCAGGTAGTTATTGCTACCTACGATACCCTGACCACTTGAGGTTGTACCTGTAAAGAGACAGTTGTCAATTACAAGGTCTGTTGAGTTTTCAAGGTAGGCTACGATACCTGCTGCATTCGAACGGTCAACTGTTGCATTTTTGGAAGATGCGTAGATACTGCCTGATGCAAAGCAACCTGAAATTGTTGGATTAAAGCTTACTGCGACTGCATCAAATACATAACCTACAATACCACCTGCGTACGGGTCAAGTTCACCATTGAATGCGTTTACATCAGACTGAGTGAAGCAGTTGATGATACGTGAACTTGTGAAGTTACCTACAATACCGCCTACATTCTGTTTACCTGTTACAGTACCTACTGTTACTGAACAGTTTTCAATGACACCGTTTTCTATCTTACCTGCGATACCGCCTACATTTTCTTTACCTACAATACCGTTTACCTTTTCTCTGGGGGCCATAAGCTCAACGTGGAGGTTTTTGATTGTAGGAACGAGTGTACCGTTCTGTTTTACAAAGCCGAATACACCGATGTTGTTTTCGTTTCCGCGGTCAGATTTAACGCCTGTAATCTTATAACCCTGACCATCATATACACCGTCGAAAGGTGCTGTTTCAGTACCGATAGGAGCGTAGAATTTTTTACCATTATTATGGATAAATTTGTCTGTATCTGTACCTGTTTCAGCGTAAGAATCTGAAAGGTCAATATCGTTAATCTGTCTGAAGTGGTAGTTGCCTACTGTAAGGTAAGCTACAACACGAAGCTGTGTAGGTGTGCTGATAAGGAAAGGAGAATCTTCGCTACCTTCACCTTCGATTTCAACTGAGATAATCTGTGCAGTTGTTTTGAGACCACAGTTATATTCTGCCACGAGCATTTCCGCACCGTAATCTGTAGGTTTAACTACAAGTTCAAACTCGCCGATATTTTCTGTCTGTGAAGGAGTACCTACAAGTTCAATACAGCTTATGGGGTTACCCTCTGCGTCTTTTGCAGTTTCCATAAGGCTGAAACCACCTGCAGCAACTGCGTTTCTTCTGTTGCTTTCACTACCGTAAGGAAGTTCAGCATATTTTTCGCTGAGTTTTGCATAGAGAGTTGTTTCAGAGCCGATAGACTTTGTGATTGCAACTTTGTTCCAACCTGACTTGAATTCATCAGCGATTTCAAGGTTGTTATCGTTGATGTTTGTGAAAGCATAAACATCGTCTGTTTTAGTCTGTGCAAGAATTGCATCAAGAGGACCTTTATCCCCTGATTCTGTTGCGAAGAATGCTATGTCGTTGGGATATGTTGAATAGTAGTTATTACTGAACATTGTGGGGAAGTTTGCTTCCACAAACATTCCTTCAGCAAAGCCTGCGATAAACTTACCTATTCTGTGAACTGATTTGAGTGTTACGTTATTAGATGTACCGTCAATACATTCAAGTTCAGCACTGATAACACCGTTCTTGAAGAGTTCGTGTGTGATTTCGTTTGAAGCGTAAGCATCTGTGAATCCGCCGATTACACCGCCGACGAATGTCTCCATCGCTTTACCTGTAATCTTACCGCCTGCAACGCAACCGTCAAATGAAAGGATTTCAGGTGCGCTACCCACGTGAGCCACAAGTGAAGCCGCACGGACTATACCGTCATTGCCTGCTTCATGTGCATTTACTGTTGCATAAGATTCAACGTCGATAAATTTAATTGAAACTACATTCTCATCAACGTCAGCCACTGCTCCGGCACCATGTGAAGTACCACCTGATGCAGCCACTGATGAAAGCTTTGTTGTATTATTTACATAACAGTTGTTAAGCTCAACATTTGTTTTTGCTCTTGCGAAACCAAGGAGACCTGCACCACGAGCAGTTCTTGTGCCGTCTTTAGATATTGCAGTTACTTCTGCACCTGAAACTCTGATATCTTCAAGAGTAAGGTTTCTTGTTGTAGGTGTAACATCTGCGATGTTTGTTTTGTAAACTGCACCTACTGCACCACCTGCTATAAGAGCATTTACTTTTACGTTTTCAACTGCGTAAACGGGGTTGCCGTCTTCATCTGTTGTAGCAGGGCCTGTGATTGTGCCGTGCGCCTGTGCTACGATACCGCCTGCGATGTCTTCATAACTGTCGCTACCGAGATATTCGCCATCTGCACCTGAAGTTACTGTTGTTTCTTTAACTATGGGTGAAATAAGTTTTGCAGTATCTTCAACTATTGTGCCGATTGCACCACCTGCTGAACCTTCTTCAGTTGAAACTGTTGTACCTGAAACTTCAACACCATCAACTGTTGATGCACCTGTTACTGTACCGATTGCACCACCAACATTGCCAAGTTTTGAAGTTGCGGTAGAATTTTCAACCTTAATATTAGATACTGTTGCACCGTCTCTGAGTTCACCGATTGCAACACCTGTACCTGCAGATGTTTCGCCACTGTTTACAGAACAGTTAACGAATGTAAGGTCTTTGATGTTAGGAATTACTTCGCCATTTTCATCTGTCTTCACGCCTGAAACCTTAGTGAAGATACCTACGGGTTCTTCTGATGCTTCAATTGTTACATCAAAGCCTGTGATTGAATGGTTACCACCATCATAAGTACCTGTAAAGTTGGGGATAAGCTGTGCAAGAGACGTTGCAGGATATTTCGACTTATCTGACAAGTCAATATCTGCAGTCTGCACAAATGAATATGAGGGAAGATCTTTTACGATGTGGTAGAAGATATCAGCATTTGCGACCTGAATCGGGTTTTCTGCTGTACCCTCACCTTCGAAGTTAACACCGCAGATTACAGGAAGACCAATCTGAAGTCCGTTTGTGTAAGTAAACACAAGGTCTGCAGTCTTGAACTGTTTAACATGAATACTGTAAGGATATTTTTCTGTATCAAGACCTCCAGCAACATGTTCCGGTTTAGGAGGACCAACATAGAATATTTCCTTGTTTGAAGACTGAATACCGTCAGTTTCAACAAGTGTGAAGTCTTTGCCTGCAATAGTGAAGCCGAATGGTGTACCTGAACCATTATTTGCAGCAAGGAGTTCTCTGAATTCTGCAGAGAAACCGTAAACTGATTCACCGAACCATTGATATGATGCTTCCGGTTTATCAGCTACGAAACCATCTGTAACAACACTGACGGGGAGTTCAACAATACCATCGTCAGTTTCAAAGTTGTAAACTACTTTGTTTACGTCGTATATTGTGTCATAGAATACTCCATGAACGGGATCCTGATAGTCTTTAATTGATGAAAGACCATAAAGTTCGTAAGTACCTGCAGTATAAGATGAATAGAAAATCTTATCGAATGGTTTTACGCCGTATTCTATTGTATTACCATTAGAATCCTGTTCAGGGAACGGAGCCTGCTGATTAAGAACCTGCTCGTTGGGGTTGTTGGAGTTATACTGGTTACCTTCAATTGAACCGAGGATAATACCGAAACGTTCTGTTGCAGCTTCAAGACGAGTAATTTTTGCAGATACGATACAATCAGAAATGATTGGTTCTGTAAGCTCGTTGAGTCTGCCCTGGAATACTGCAAATTCACCAACTATACCGCCTACGTTGTAAGTACCTGAAACTTCACCGCCTGCAGTTACGTTTTTAATCTGAATCTGCGGAGCGAATGTTTCTTTATTCATAACAAGTGCACTTTGAGTAATAACACCGATTACTGCGCCTGCACCTGTTATACGTTTAGTTGAGTCGCCAAGAGTAAGAGTATTTGTTGTAGGAGCATTGAGCTGTTCTACTTTTGCCAAAGTCTCACAGTCGGAGATAACAAGACCTTTTCCTGTTACAATAGAACCCTGGTTTGATACACTACCTACAATACCACCCGCGCAATAGCCTGATGTAACTTTTGAGTTTGCATCAATTGTACAGTCAATGATAGAATAAGCATAGTTTTCCTTTGACTGACCAAGAATACCACCTGCGATACCATTGGGGCCTTCTTTATTATCCTTTCTTACGTCTTCATGAACTTCTGCGATTGTGTTTGTAACATCAAGTCTCGTAATTGTAAGACCGCGTTCACCCTCGACATTACTACTGATATTACCTGAACCTACGACACCGCCCACAACTATACCTGTAACATTTACGTTGTTGACTTTTACACGTACCTCTGTAGTAACAGTTTTTTCTACTGTTTTTACTTCTTCCTCACCGGTATCAGGATTTATTTCAGTAACAGTTTCGTAAATAGTCTCTTCTTTTATGCTACCTGCGATAATGCCGGTATATTCACCTGCTATACCACCTGCGATAGAAACACCTGATGTTGCATGGTTAGTTACATTTACATTTTCCACATAAGCATCAGTAATTGAGCAACCTTTTGCATTCTGGGCAGTACCAACGATACCACCAACTGAATACTGACCTTTGACTGTTGTACGAGTTTCATTACTTTCGCCGATAACCTGAACGTTCGACATAACAACGTTGTCGCCTGCCCAGCCGACTATACCGCCGACTGCACCTGCTCTGCCACCGAATGAACCTTCGATTGCAACTGAAGATGCACCTGAAACTTTAACATTCTGAATTGTTGTGTTAGTAGCGTGACCTACTAAAGCACCTGACTTTATACCGAGAAAACCGTTATTTGTGCCGGGTACTGAAAGAATGTTTACATTCTGAAGTTCAATGTTGTAGATTTCTGCACCGTCTGTGTAGCCGAAGAGACCGAGTGCATCTGAATATTCTACAGTTTTGTTACCCTCTGCGTCAGTAACTGTGTATGCATTATTATAAGCATAATCATCATTCTGTTGCGGGTCATTGATAAGAAGATTACTGATTTTAATCTGCTGATCTCCATAAGTTGTGATTTTACCTCTGAAAGGTTCAGCCTCTGTACCGATAGGAGCAAAAGATTTGTTTTCTGTTGCAAGTTCTTCTGTCAGGTCGATATCCCTCATTATGCAATAATAAACATCTATTTGTTCAACATCACCATTTTCTTTTATTTGTGTACCATAATAATATTCAGGAGTATCTTTAAAATCGTCCTTAGCTGAAGGATTATCGTGATGCTGTTTGATTGCAAGAAGGTCTTCTGCTGTATAAATGAGGAAGGGGTTATATTCTGTACCGTCACCATCAAATGCATGTTCACCGTTAACAACAACCTTGAAACCTACATCAAACGCTACTGTTTCGCCATTGATGATACCTGAATAAGTTGTTTTAACTGTAGCGTTACATTTTTTATCAAATGTCTGGATACTAACGTCTGTAAGTTTATTGTATGTTGCATTTTGTTTACCTGTTGCACTATCACAACCAACAAGAATTTTTGAAGAACTTGCAGTTGTTGTGAAAGGACTTGTTGCGGGAGGAGCAAAATCATTTCCGTCTGTACCTGTAAGAACGGGTAAGTTACCTACTGAGAAACGCGGAACGTTTGTTGCCAGAAGACCGGTAAGTCTTGCTGAATATGTTGTGCCATTATATGTTTTTGGCGGGTCGGGAGTTGTGAGTGCGTTCACATACTCTGTACTGCCTACATACAAGTTTGTATGCAATTCAACAGTATTTGATGTACCCATCATGCCGTCATAGTAACCAACGACACTATTCAGGAAATACGGAAAATATCTGTTTTTAAGAGTTGCATTTGTGATTGACGTTGTAAAGTCAACTGTAATACCTCTTGTCTGGTCGGCACCCATATTCATATCATAGCCGCCTGAAGTTTCTGTGATATTGCCGAAAAGAGCTTCACGTGTATTGAGTGATGAGTAAACAACATTTTCTGCAAAGTTTGTGGAGTTATTCTTTGCTGAATAACCTACATAACCGATTGCAAGACCTTTTACAACGGCAAGGTTTGAACTTTCAAAGCCTGATGTTACGTAACAATCTTTAATAAGTTTGTTTGCACCGTTATGAGCATTGGCATTGTTCATACCAATGATACCGCCAAGGTTTGAGTTACCTTTTAAAGTACCCTGTGAAAGACAACCTGTCACAAGAATACCCGGTGTCTGGAGACCTGACATAAGTCTGCCGATAATACCACCTGCAGCATCAGTAATTGAGCCTTTTTTACCTGTTGTTTCAGCTATACCAATGAATGTACAACCCGAAACTGTAAGGTTTTTATTTGAGAACTGCTGAACGTTACCTACGATACCGCCTGCAACGAGTGCTTTAATGGTTGTATCTTTAGTTGTAGTAGTTGTTTCGCCGGTTTCTGTATCTGTAGTTGTAACTTCATTTACTGTAACTTTACAGTTTTCTATAACCTTGTCGCCCCAGCAAGAAGCAGTTGTGTAAGCACTCACCTGTGCAAGGATGCCACCTGCGATATCGGGAGCTTCAATATGTGAACCTTTTACTGTACAACCTGATATTGTTGATGTAGTGCCTGCTTCATTGATAAGACGACCAACAACACCTGATGCGCACTCACCTTTTACTTCACAATCTGTTACAGTACAATCTGAAAGTGATGAGCCACCAAATGCGCCTGCAACTGCACCGAGCGAAGAATAAGTAACACCATTTGAAGCTTCACCTGAAGTAATCGTTGTTCCTGTAACTTCACAGGATTTTACTTTGTTATTAATATTCGGGGCATAACCTACGATACCGCCAAGGCCATATGCTTTTGACTCAAGAGTAGAGTTTATTACTTTACATCCTGTGATTTCGGCATAACATGTATCGTCTTTCTTCTCACCGATACCGCCGATGATACCGCCGATGTGGCCGTGTTCTTTAACTTTCTTTGTTGAAGAAATGTTTGTGCTTTCAACTGTACAGTTTTTAATTTCTGTTAACTGTGCACCATTCTTGACGTTGATACCGCCGATGATGCCGCCGACGTGGTTCTGGCCACTGATATTTGAATTTGTTACTTTACAGTTTTCAACAAGTGCATAATCACAGATTCTACCGATGATAGCACCTGTGTAAGATGTACCTGAAATATTTGCATTATCAATGTTAAGGTTCTGGATAGTTGCACCCTGAACATAACCGAAGAGTGCCTGGTCTAATTGGGTTGTATCAAAAGTAAGGTTAGAAATTGTGTAACCTGCACCATCAAATGTACCTTTGAAATAGTTTGATGCACCACCGATAGGATTGATAGTATAACCTGACATATCAATATCTGCGGCGAGTTTGAATTTTGCTCCACTACGCATATACTCATATTCAGTCGAACCAGAAACCTTCTGCATCTGATTAGTCGAAAGATAATAAAGGTCTACAGGCGTTTTAATAAGATAGAAATCACCATCCATGTCAAGTTCAGATGAACTTGCAACAGTAAGCTTTGCAACAAGACCTGTGTTATTATGCTTAACTGTAACAGAAGCACTTACGTTTTTACCACCTGTAAATGTGGTTGAAAGACCGATTCTGCCGTACCAACGGAAGTTGCTTGTTGTAAGCTTGGATGTATCAGATGATATAGCTGTGAATTGAGCATTAAGGTCAGTAGCTGCATCTGCATAAGTTTCAAGGGGGAATCTGTCAATATTATTGATTGATTCAAGGTAAACGGTCTGCGATGCACCAAGAACCTGAAGTGTAGTATCGCCCCAAAGCTGAGTTGTAGTATTCTGCATCTGGAATGACCATGCTTTACAGGAGCCTGTAAATGAACCTGATCTGATACCTGTTGTTACGCCCTCTTTAAAAATACCATTTGTGTAAAGGTATGAGGGAGAATAGTAGCAGTTATAGATGTTTGTTTCACTGCTGTTTGACGAAATTTTACCTGCAAAGAGGTTACAACTTGAAGCCTGGAATGAACCGTCTGATTTGATAAGGGCACCTGATGCATAACAGTTCTGGATGTAACCACCTTTAAGTGATTTGATTTCACCTACGAAGATAGCGATATTCTGCATATTCTGGCTTTCCGGAAAAACGGGAATGTCAGCACCGCAGTTGTCGATGATTGCTTTTTCTGCATCGATTACGCCTACAAAACCTGCAACACCATTGTGTGCGGCTTCAATTTTTGCAGCCTGATTACCATTAATATAGATATTGTCAACGTAGCAACCATATAAATATGAATTGCCGTAAACTGCTTTTGCAAAGAGACCTGTGTTGCCATCCTGAGGAGCAATAGTAATTGCACTCTGTTCAAGGAAAGTAACAATTGTATTCTTTAAGGTTGCGTTACATACATTACCAAATACAGAAGAAATTTTTCTTGTACCACCGGTAGTCTCATGAGAAATCTCAACTTTAAGATTCTTGATTACACCGTTTGAAAGGTTTGATGCAACGTCTGCTTCGTCAGAAGAGTCTGATTTATGGGTGGTTGAGTTATTGTTTGTAAGGGAATCATCACGTGAGCCGTAAATTCCTTTGAATAAATCCTTGTCGCACTCCAGCTGGATTTTTGCACCCTTGAGATCAATTGTACCCCAGAAAGTTGCAGATGAAGCTGTGAAATATGTGGCATTTGCAAGAATGCTGGTACTTGAATCTTTGGCAGTAAAGTGTGCTGCGGGAGCATAGTAAAGAAGGTTTACGTCAGGTGTAGAC
>JAZSFV010000023.1:0-5524 GCA_045532395.1 Acutalibacteraceae bacterium | reverse complement strand
GTCACCGGGCTTGAAGCCGTAAAGCTTGTTACATTCATCAACAAGCATTGTTGAAAGAGTTTTAGCGGTATATCCTGCAGGAACAATAGTTTCCATAAAATCAATGATGTCTTCCCTCTTCCAACCGAAGTTGAAAGCAAGTCCGATACCTGCATGAGGACAACCATCGCTCATTGCAATAAAAACATCGTTTTCCTGAAGCTTGATTGTTGACTTGAAAATCTTTTTCCCGCCGATATTCATTTCAGTTTTGGGATAATCGTAATTTACTTCATTACGAAGAACTATTACCTGAGGATTATCGTACTGAATTATCTCTGCTGTGTCATTGTTGAGGAGATGAATAATTGTAAAAGTTGAATAAGCAACCCCTCTTACAGAACAGACAGGAAGTGTTGCCGCAATAGTTTCAACACATTCTTCGATAGGAAGACCTTCTGCCATCATTGTTGAAATGATTTTGGAAGTAAGAGTTGAAAGAATACTTGCTTTTACACCGCTGCCCAGTCCGTCTGCAAGAACTATAACAGTTGAGTTTTCATTTTCTTCAACAACATCTACGTGGTCTCCGCAAAGCTCTTCCCCGTAATGATTTACACTTTTATATCCTATATCTGCACATAAATCATTCATCAGTAATTGACTCCTTCAGCTTGGCAAGAGCAATTTTTGTTTCTGCCGCAGTTTCACCCAGAAGTGAAGCAATTTCCTGAACAATTCTCATCTGTTTTTCAACAACTTTATCTGCAACTTCAACTGTATGACGGCTTATCTGTTCTTTTCTTTCTCTTGCGTATTCCTCATCTGTAATATCACGCATAATGCCGATTAAAAGATGTGAATCACGGTCATAAACTACTGTCTGTTCAACATAGCGTTTGTATTCTGCAAGATAAACACGTTCATCCCTTACATCTCTGCCTAAATCACGGACTTTAAGGAAAACTGTGGGATCAAGAATCCTGATAACCTGTGAGCCGAGAACATCTGATGCAGAGCGGATATTCATAATTTTTCTTGCAGCAGCATTAATCTGCTGAACTTCAAGTTGTTCATTGAGAACAATAAGTCCATTCGGTGTGTTTTTTACAATTGTATCAGAGAAACTTTCTGCTTTATCTTTAAGGAAAGGCAGACACATTGAAATTTCAGCCTTGCCCTGACAGATTGCAATTGCTTTTTCACGGCATGTATTGTAACCGCATGAACCACAGTTAAGCTCGTCTGATTCCTTGAATTTGCCCATCTGACGAAGAACACTGTTTATTTCCATTTCTGAGGGTAAAGACAGTTTATGTTCAATATATACAAAATTCTTTTTGAGTTTACTTGACTCAGGCTGAGGTACATCGAAATCTTTTGCACCTGCAAAGTTTGCAACCGCAATATAGTCTCTGATGGGAGTGCTGTTGTATTTTTCCATAACAGGACCACCTACGCAACTACCTACACAAGCAGACATTTCGATAAAACATTTATGAATTTTTCCGGCAAGAACATCTTTGAGTGCTTCCACACAGTTCTGAACTCCGTCAAGAGCGATATAGTTATAGCCCTCTTTTTCCTGAGCCATTGTTTTAAGAATACCACCTGTTGTGGGGAAGAAACGAGCCTTACTGCAAAGGTCTGAATCCATTTCTTCTTCAAGAGTGATTTTCTCTTCTTTCAGCCAATTTGTAAGTTCTTCAAAAGTGAGAACTGCATCAACTATTCCCTCATAATACTCAGCCTCATCTTTCTTGGCAACGCAGGGGCCGATGAAAACTGTTTTAGCATTGGGAAAGCGGTTTTTAATATCCTGACAATGTGCCTGCATAGGTGACATAACGTCTGCAAGATACTCCATTGCCTGAGGGAAATATTTCTGTATAAGAAGATTTATGGAGTGACAACAAGAAGAAATAATAACATCTCTGTCATCCTCTTTAATCATACGTTCATATTCATTTTTTACCATTGTTGCACCGATTGCAGTTTCTTCAACATCGTAGAAACCAAGTTTTTTAAGTGCTTTTCGCATAGCGTTGATTCCTACACCATTGTAGTTTGCAATAAATGAGGGTGCCAGACTGACGATAACCGGTTCGCCCGTCTGCAGAAAAACTTTTACTTTTTCTGTTTCGTCAACAATTTCCTTTGCATTCTGAGGACAGACAACAAAACACTGACCGCAAAGAATGCACTCGTTTCCGATAATATGTGCCTGATTACCTGAAAAGCGAATTGCTTTAACAGGACAATGGCGGATACATTTATAGCAGTTTTTACAGTTTGATTTTTTAAGGGTCAGGCAATTTGACATAAGTCTTACTCCCTTTCGATTTTATCTAAAACATTTTCTTTGAAAAATTCTTTGAAAGATTCCTTCGTAACACCTGTGTGAATCTCATCATTTACCTGAACTGTTACTCCAACGCGATTACACTTGCCGATACAGAAACTGCCGGCAAGTGTAACTTCATCTTCTAAATGATAATCTTCAACGGCTTTCTGAAAAAGTTCCACAATTTCAGGAGAGCCTTTCAGGTGGCAGGAACTTCCTACACAAACCTGAACTATTACCATATTCTTATACCTTCTCGATTACGTTTTTCTGGAAAAATTCGCTTACTGTTTCAGGTGTTACTGAGAAAAACTCATCGTTTACTGTTACGCAAACGCCCTGCTGACATTTGCCCATACAGAATGTGCCACCCAATTCAACTTTATCACCGAGATTGTTTTCTGCGATAAGATACTGAAGCTGTTCTACAACCTGACGTGAACCTTTGATATGACAAGAACTACCGATGCAAACTGTGATTTTCATGTTAATTTCTCCTTCGCAATAATATTATTCGTAATCTACAACGTCAACCCATGAAAGAAGGAATTCACGTTCTTTCTCGTTACCTTTTACTGACTGTGAAGCAGCAACGATGGGCATCCACTTCTGAACATACTGTTTTGCTGTGTTACTCTTTGTGCAGAACATATCAAGATATTTCTTTGCACCTTCGATGTCACCGTGGAGCCAGAAAAGAAGGTATGTTCTTGCCGCGTCTGCTGATGCGTTACCCTGTGTTGCATGTGACCAGTCAAGGATATAGGGTGTGCCGTCTTCTGCGATGATGATGTTTGAGGGGTTGAAGTCACCATGACAAACTTTGTTGTGTTTGGGCATACCCTCAAGACGTGTGTGAAGGTCGTAACGTGTTGTAGCGTCAATTTCTGACTGGCTGATTTTTCTGTTCATCTTGTCCTTGAGTTTGTTAAGGAGAGGACATGTTTTTGACTGAACTTCAAGCTGAATATCAACGAGTTTTTCGATGTATTCATCTTTCTTCTCAACATCTTCGTCCATAAGCTGCTGGAGAGTTTTACCTTTGATGTATTCTGAAACGATAGCCCATTTTCCGTCAATCATTGTAACTTCAAGAATTTTGGGGATGTTAAGTCCTGTTTCTTCAATTCTTGCCTGATTGAGAGCTTCATTGAGAACGTCTGATTTTGAATAATCTTCATTGAAAACCTTAACGCACTTGTCACCGTCACGGTATATTGTTTTATTGTTTCTTACTGCAATTACTCTGTCAAGTTTCATCTTTATTTCCTCCTTTGATTATGCTTTCTTACTTTTGCGGTAAACTGTTTTAACTTTGTCTGCTTTGAAATCTTCTGAAATGTCTTCTGCTGTGGGCATATCGAGTTCAACGAAGTGTTTTCCGTAGTATGCGTTGAGATACATTTCTTTCATTTCGCTCATAAGAGGATATCTGGGGTTAGCGCCTGTGCACTGGTCGTCGAATGCCTGTTCAACCATTTCGTCAAGGTTGTCAAGGAATACTTTTACGTCAATGCCGTTATCTTTGATTGTTTCTTTGATACCGACTTTTGCTTTAAGGTCGTTGATAGCTTTGATAAGGTTTTCAAGTTTTTCTTTATCTGAGTCACCGCCAAGACCAAGGTAATCAGCAATTTCTGCATAACGTGCAAGTGTGTGGGGGTGGTCATACTGTGAGAATGTACCCATTTTTGCAGGTGCTTCTGATGCGTTGAAACGAAGAACTTCTTCAATCATAAGAGCATTTGCTACACCGTGAGGAAGGTGATGGAAAGCACCAAGCTTGTGAGCCATTGAGTGGCAGATACCAAGGAATGCGTTTGCGAAAGCCATACCTGCCATTGTAGCAGCATTTGCCATTTTTTCTCTTGCTTCAACGTCTGTCTGACCGTTTTCATATGCACGGGGAAGATATTTGAAGATGTTTTTAAGTGCCTGAAGTGCAAGACCGTCTGTGTAGTCTGTTGCAAGCATTGCAGCGTAAGCTTCAACTGCGTGAGTTACAGCGTCGATACCTGATGCTGCTGTAAGACCTTTGGGAGCTGACATATGGAAATCTGTGTCGATGATTGCCATATTGGGAAGAAGCTCGTAGTCAGCAAGAGGATATTTAACGCCTGTTGATTCGTCTGTGATAACTGCAAAAGGTGTAACTTCTGAACCTGTACCTGCTGATGTGGGAACTGCGATGAAATATGCTTTTTCACCCATTTTGGGGAATGTGTAAACTCTCTTACGGATATCGATGAATCTCATTGCCATATCCATAAAGTCTGCTTCGGGATGCTCATACATTACCCACATAATTTTTGCTGCGTCCATAGCACTACCGCCGCCGAGTGCAATGATTGTATCAGGTTTGAATGCTCTCATCTGAGCTGCGCCTTCTTTTGCATTGCCAAGTGTGGGGTCGGGCTGAACGTTAAAGAATGTTGTGTGTGCAATACCCATTTCGTCAAGTTTGTCTGTGATGGGTTTTGTGTAGCCGTTTTCATAAAGGAAAGTATCTGTTACGATGAATGCTCTCTTCTTGCCCATAACGTTTTTGAGTTCGTCAAGAGCAACGGGCAAGCAACCTTTCTTGATATATACCTTTTCAGGTGCACGGAACCAAAGCATATTTTCCCTTCTTTCTGCCACTGTTTTAATATTGATAAGGTGTTTTACACCAACGTTGTCTGAAACTGAGTTGCCGCCCCATGAACCGCAACCAAGTGTAAGTGAGGGAGCAAGTTTGAAGTTGTAAAGGTCACCAATACCACCATGTGATGAAGGTGTGTTTACAAGAATACGGCAAGTCTTCATACGTGAAGCAAACTCGTTGATTTTTTCTGTTTCTGTAATTTCATTTACATAAAGGCTTGATGTGTGACCGTAACCGCCGTCTGCAACAAGATGTTCTGCTTTACAAAGAGCATCTCCAAAATCAGTTGCTTTATACATAGCAAGAACAGGAGAAAGTTTTTCGTGTGCAAACTCTTCGCTGATATCAACACTTTCAACTTCACCGATAAGAATTTTTGTACCAGCAGGAACTGTTACTCCTGCAAGTTCTGCGATTTTTGCAGCAGGCTGACCAACAATTTTTGCATTGAGAGCACCGTTGATGATGATTGTTTTTCTTACTTTTTCTGTTTCTTCAGCATTGAGGAAATAACAACCTCTTGCAGCAAATTCCTGCTTAACTGCACCGTAAATGCT
>JAZSFV010000206.1:0-5603 GCA_045532395.1 Acutalibacteraceae bacterium | reverse complement strand
ATTAAAAATGCTCTTAAAAATTTTGTCAGGAAAAAGAATAACATTTTCCTCTCGGCAGATGAAGATTTTGTACCATTAGGCGACGAAACCGTGTGCAGCACAACGACGGAAGATGAATATATTTCATCTGAAAACTACAAAGATTTGCGCGAAAGCCTGAAAAGAGTTCTTTCTCCTGCAGAATATACCGTGTTCAGTCTGTTCGTAGACGGCATGAGTTATTCTGAAATCGCAGAAAAAACAGGTCAGAGCCTTAAAAGCGTTGACTGTGCTCTGCAAAGAGTGAGAAAAAAACTCAAATCAATTATGTCATAGACAGAGTAATCTGTTTATAGATAAAGTCCCGAAGGACTAATACTTACAAGAGAGGTCATTAAAATGTACGAAGACAAAACCCTCATCTGCAAGGAATGCGGAAACGAATTTATTTTCTCAGCAGGTGAGCAGGAATTCTATGCTGAAAAAGGTTTCGAAAACGAACCCTTCCGTTGCAAAGAATGCCGTGCAGCACGTAAACGTGCAAGAAATCCCGAACGTGAACTTTTTGATGCAACATGTGCTTCATGCGGCGGTGCAGCCAAAGTTCCTTTCCAGCCCAAAGACGGACGCCCTGTATATTGCAGTGAGTGCTTCGCAAAGATGAAGGAAGAAGAAGCATAAGTTTTTTTATTTCCTAAAATCGAACAACTGCCTATGCTTTGCACAGGCAGTTGTTTTTTTGCTTTTAGTGTGGTATATTTTATGTGGTGATGAATTATGATTAAAAATATAATTTTCGATATGGGCGGAGTCCTCATCGACCATAACCCTGAAAAAACTCTATATGCGCACTT
Organism: Acutalibacteraceae bacterium; assembly: GCA_045532395.1. Classification (GTDB taxonomy): domain Bacteria; phylum Bacillota; class Clostridia; order Oscillospirales; family Acutalibacteraceae; genus SIG575. Next base: position 4,770 of record JAZSFV010000206.1, on the reverse strand, counting down.
TGATAAAGAAACTGCAGATACAATTCTCCGTGAAGTTTTCAGAAATGAACTCTGGGTTGAAAGAGACAGAGGCGTTGTGACTTCTGAAGAAATTATCGAAAAGAAAAAACATCTTTTCCCTGAAAAGTATTTCGAAGAAATATGCGTGATGGTTAAAAACTTTTTTCCCTATATGCCGCCCTTTGAAGATGTGTACGAAGTTGTGAAAACTCTTAAAGAAAACGGCTATAAAATTTATCTTCTTTCAAATGTAGCCCCTGAATTTTACGAAGTGAAAGATACAATTCCGGCTTTAAGTCTGTTTGACGGCTTCGTGGTTTCATGCGATTATAAAATAGTAAAGCCCGAAAAAGAATTATATCTTGCTTTACTTGAGAAGTTTTCACTTGAAGCAGAAGAATGTATTTTTATTGACGATGTTCAGAAAAATATTGACGGAGCTTTGGCGGTCGGTATGTATGGCCATTGCTACAGCCATGGTGATGTGGAAGTTTTAAAAGAAGATTTAAGAAATAAAGGCATAAAAATCTGACAAAATTTTCTTGACGAAGTAATTTTCAGATGTTAAAATATTTTCATAAAAGACCGTAACAACCCCCTATGCGGGTTTGTTGCGGATTTCGGCGTTAAGGTGGTAAAGAAATGTCCTGCTTTTCAAAAATAATTCAGAATAACGAGGAGTATAAAAAACTCTCATATGCACTTTCAAAAAACAGAGTGCCTATGGGAGCATTGGGGCTTTCTCATATAAATAAAGTACATCTTCTGCATTCAGTCTGCGAAGAAAACAAAAAATGCATTGCAGTTACCCCTGATGAAGCGACTGCACGCCGTATGGTTGATGACCTTGTTACAATGGGAAGCCGTGCTTATCTTTACCCGGCGAGAGATTTTTCTTTCAGTGTTTCTGAAGGTCAGTCAAGAGAATATGAACACGTAAGAATCGGTGCACTTTCAAAAATTATTCAGAATGACTTTGACGTGGTAATATGCAGTGCTGAAGCATTTCTTCAGTTTACAATGCCACCCGAAGAATTGCGTGACAGAACTTTCCGTCTGGTAAGCGGTGAAGATTTTTCTCTAGACACTGCCGTTTCAACTCTTATAAAAGCGGGCTATGTCAGAAGTCCTCAGGTTGACGGCTCAGGACAGTTTGCCGTAAGAGGCGGTATACTTGATTTGTTTCCGCCTGACAGAGAAAACCCCGTAAGAATTGAATTCTGGGGCGATACTGTTGACTCTATTTCTTCTTTTGAAGCCGAAAGCCAAAGAAGAACAGATATGCTGGATGAAATCGAAATTACTCCCGCAACGGAAATAATTTTTGACAGTTTTGGTGATTTGAAAAATAAAATAAACAATTTGTTACCCACAGTAAAAGGTAAAGGCTCACAGAAAGCAAAGGCTTCACTTTTAAGCGATGTTGAACGTCTTGAGAGTAACGTGAGAGTATCTTCTCTTGACAGATATCTGCCGCTTGCTTATTCATCTCTTGCCACAATTATTGATTATTGCCCTGATGATACATTGCTCTGTGTATGCGAAAGTGCAGGCGTTAAAGAGCGTGCAGAAGCCTCAATAAAACTTCTTAATGAAGAAATAAAAGCATGCTTTGAAGAAGGTACACTTTGCAAAGGTCTTGATAAATTCATTCTCACTTGGTCAGAAACACTTGGCGTTTTCGGCAAAAACAAAACAATTTATCTTGATAATCTACCAAGGGGCAGTTTTGACACACCTGTAAAAGAACTTATAAACTTTTCGGCTTTGCAGCTTAATTTGTGGAACGGTACGGAAAGCGTACTGCTTGATGATATAAATTATTATAAAAATAAAAAAGACAGAACATGTGTTGTTATGGCAGGCACCGATAAAGCAGCACGTGCTCTTTGTGACGACCTTGAAAAAGAAGGCTTCAATGCGATTTTCTTCGAGAAACTTCCGAATGAATTCCCCAAAGGTTATATAAGCATTATAGAAGGTTCTTTAAGCGCAGGTATGGAATATCCCCAGGAGAAATTCCGCCTTGTTTCTTACGGCAGAAGAACTGCGCCTAAAAAAATAAAGAAACACAAAAACTATAAAGCCTCAAACGCATTCCATAGCCTTGAGGAAATGAGAAAAGGCGATTATATCGTCCATTCAATGCATGGTATCGGCATTTTTGAGGGAATAACCCAGCTTGAATCAAGCGGTGCAACAAAAGACTATATCAAAATCCGTTACGATAAAGGTGACATTCTCTATATCCCCGTAACTCAACTTGACCATGTGGCAAAATATATAGGACCAAGAAGCGAAACAAATTCTGTCAAACTCAATAAACTTGGAAGCGACAAATGGTTAAAAACTAAAACCAGAGTCAAGTCTGCTGTCAGAAACATGGCAGATGAGCTTATTGCTCTTTATTCAAAACGACTTAATATAAAAGGCTTTGCTTTCTCGCCTGATATAGATATGCAGAACGATTTTGAAAGAAGATTTGAGTTTGACGAAACTGACGACCAGTTAAGATGTATTGACGAAATCAAAAACGATATGGAAAAACCATATCCTATGGACAGACTACTCTGAGGAGATGTAGACTTCGGCAAAACTGAAGTTGCATTACGTGGCGTTTACAAATGTATTGCCGACGGTAAACAGTGTGCGATACTTGTGCCGACTACGATTCTCGCTTTGCAGCATTACCAGACAATCCAGAAAAGATTTGAAGGTTTCCCGGTTGAAAGTGCCATGCTTTCACGTTTTTGCACTGCCAAAGAGCAGGCGGAGATAGTAAAAAATCTTAAAAGGGGAAGCATAGATATTGTTGTCGGTACTCATAAGCTTCTTTCCAAAAAACTTGAATTCAGAGACTTAGGTCTTGTAATTGTGGACGAAGAGCAGCGCTTCGGTGTTGCACAGAAAGAAAAATTAAAAGAACGTTTCCCCGATGTGGATGTGCTCACATTATCTGCAACTCCTATTCCCAGAACACTTAACATGGCGATGACGGGAATCCGCGATATGAGCATCATCGAAGAAGCACCGCAGGACAGACATCCCGTGCAGACTTACGTTATTGAGCATAATATGGAAGTTCTCGTCCAGGCTATGGAAAAAGAACTCCGTCGTGGCGGTCAGGTTTATTATCTTCACAATAAAGTCGAGTCAATCGACAGAAAAGCTGCAGAAATCAAAGAAATGTTACCTGAAGCACGTGTGGCAGTAGGACACGGTAAAATGAGCGAAGAAGAACTTTCTGATGTCTGGAAAAGCCTTATTGAAGGTGAAACAGATATCCTTGTCTGCACTACTATCATTGAAACCGGTGTTGACGTGCCCAATGCAAATACGCTCATTATTGAAGATGCGGACAGAATGGGGCTTGCCCAGCTTCATCAGATTCGTGGTCGTGTGGGAAGAAGTGCAAGAAGAGCAAGTGCTTACTTTACTTTCACAAGAGGAAAGCAACTTTCGGAAATTGCAGACAGACGACTTTCTGCAATCAAGGAATTTACAGAATTCGGTTCAGGTTTCAGAATTGCTATGCGTGACCTTGAACTTCGTGGCGCAGGCAACGTTTTGGGTGCGCAGCAGCATGGTCACATGGAAGCCGTAGGCTACGACATGTATCTGAAACTTCTTGCAGAAGCAGTGGGTGAAGAAAAAGGCGAGGAAGTGAAAGATACTTCAAAAGACTGCCTTATTGATTTGCATATTGACGCAAATATCCCCAAAAAATATATCGAGAATGTACCTCATCGTCTTGCTATGTACAGAAGAATTGCAGATATCCGCAATCAGGAAGATGCAGACGATGTAATTGATGAGCTTATCGACCGTTTCGGAGAGCCGCCACAGAGCGTTATGGGGCTTATTGATATTGCACTTCTGCGTGCTGCCGCAGTTGAAAATAATATTACAGAAATAGGGCAGACTAAAGACAGACTTCTTATTTACAGTGATGTTTTAGACATGAAAAAGGTTGCAGCACTTTCAAATGCTATGCGTGGCAGAATTTCTGTGGCAACTGTGCCGAGACCTCATTTTAAGGTGAAATTAGTTGACGGACAGTCCCAGACAGAGGCTCTCAAACAGACTATGGCGCTTCTTCTGCTTGCTAATAAAAAAGACGAAGAAAATTAAGAAAAACTCTTTACAAATCGGTATCAATATGTTATAATACACGAGCTTGAGTCCTTTTCTCGGAAAGTGGAGTAAACTCTTTGAGTATTTCACCTGCCTCTTCCTGGGATTTGTGATGATGCGAAAATAATTAAATGAGGTGAAAAACAATGACAAACGAAGAAAAAAAGGCTATAATGGCTGAGTATGCAACTCACGAAGGTGACACAGGTTCTCCCGAAGTACAGATCGCTATTCTCACAAAGAGAATCAACGATCTTAACGAACATTTCAAAGTTCATCATAAGGACCACCACTCAAGAAGAGGTCTCCTCAAACTTGTTGGTCACAGAAGAAACCTTCTTGCATATCTTCAGAAGGTTGATATTGAGCGTTACCGTTCAATCATCGCAAGACTCGGAATCCGTAAATAAGTATTCCCAATGGGCAGGCAGAGTGTATATTTTGCCTGCCTTTAATTGAGTAAAAGAAAAAGAATGTAAAGCGGACTGAAACTTTTTTTAGCGGTAAATTGATATTTTGAAAAATCGAAGTATGAATTTATTGCTAAAAAGCACGCCTGCTTTCATATAAAACCATTTTATCTTGAAAGGAAGTAAAAACTATGTTCGAAGAATTCAGAAGATTTGAAACGGAAAT
>JAZSFV010000153.1:0-13517 GCA_045532395.1 Acutalibacteraceae bacterium | reverse complement strand
CTGTAAGCCAGTTGTGCCTTTGCAAAAATCACGTTAAGTTCAACTGCGCATTCGTAACTGTTTTTTATGGTGTTTGCAAATTCACCGCACTGTGCTGAAAGCTCTGCTAAAATTCTTTCAATTTCGTCTCTTTCCTGAGACTGTAAAACTTTGATTTCGTTGTTTGCTTCAACTACTGCCGCAGGTTCAATAAATACAGTTGCGCCTGAAGAAGATGTATCATGCACAAGACCGGGAATTTCCGAACGATGCTCGTTTTTTACAGGCACAACAAATCTGCCGTTACGCATTGTGATTATATTTTCCTGCAAAAATTTCTGGTTGCCTGATGAACGGATAAGTCTGTCAAGCTTTTCACGTATGTTTGATTCCTGGTTTCTGATTTTTCTTCTTATCGTCTGCAGTAAAGGAGATGCGTTATCGCTCATTTCTTCTTCGGAAATAATTGCGTTTGTGATTGCATCTTCTAAAAATTTATTGGGGCTTAACGCATCAAAATAAACGTCAAGCACAGTTTCAACTCCTGAGTTTGTGCTTCTCCATGTAACAATTGAACGTATTACATGAAGCACAGACGCAATATCCAGAAGCTCTTTCATGTTAAGCGTACTTCCTGCATCTGCACGGCTCAATGCGTTATTTACATTTTTTAGTCCGCCGAATGCAGGACCGCCGAAACGTGCAAGAAGCATATGGGCAGACTGTGTCTGATTAAGAAGTGACTGTGCCATTTCCAATGAACTTTCAGGTTTTAAAGAAAGTGCCATCTCACGTGCATCAGGACAAGCCGTGTGAGAAGCCAGCATTTCGAGAATTTTTTCAAGTTCAAGAGCCTTATAGTCTCTTTTTCTGGAATTCATTTATATCACTCCCTGCCTTTCATATCATGTGGTAAAAATCAAGCGTTTTGAATTTTCTCTGGAGAATTGATAAAGTATATCTTTCCGAAAGTTCACCCAGAGCATCAAGGCTTGATTCGTTAAGTGTAAAATTAAAAATTTTCTGTCTGTCAGATAAAACTATATGCCTTACGGCTGAAATCACGCTCATCGGTACTTTCAGACCGATTTTCGAGCATGAACTGCAATAAATATTTCCGCTGTGAACATCAAAAGACATAAATTCGTCTTCGTATTTTGCACATTCTTCGCAAGCAACAATGTTGGGCATATAGCCGCTCATGGAAAGTATTGAAAGTTCAAAAACTGCTTTTATGAGCCTTTCGTCACGTTTTGACTGCATTAAAAACATCAGTGAGTTTAAAATAAGCTTTAAATATTCTTCTGCGTTTTCTTTTTCGGGTGCAAGATGCTCCGTAAGCTCTGCAAAATATTGAGCAAGAGCTATTTTTTTAACGTCGTATCGCAAATCGAAAAAAACTTCTTTCGGCTTTGCCGCTTCAATTATGTAAGAGCCACGGCGTTCAGCAATGCCCAGCTCTGAAAAAGCAAATAATTGTGTTGCCGCCCCTGTGCGTGAGCCGATTTTTTTAGCACCGTAAACATAAGCCCTTACAATGCCGTAGTCACGCGTCAGGACAGTTACTGATTTATTCTGTTCACCTGTACTCTTTTCTCTGATTATCAAGCCCTCTGTGTTCAGATTCATCAGTTTTTTCCTTTCCCCTCTGTGCCTTACAGAAATTAATGTAGTCTTCAATCTTTCCGCTTGTCATAAACTTGTCCCAGAGCAAATCCGCTTTATTCATTCTACCGCCTCCTGAAATTAAGGTTTGCAGTAAAAGGAAAATAATTCACGGAAATTATTTCAAGAAGTTAAAAACCTCACTATGGCAACGCATTTATTAATTACATAAAACCAACATCAGTGATATTATAAAATCGCGTCGCAGACCCGAAACTTTGCATTCTGCACTCTGCATTTTGCATTCAGTATTATTCATTGTCAAGACCAAAGTTATGAATTAATCCTTCTCTGTTTCTCCAATCCTCTTTAACCTTAACCCAGCACTGAAGATTGATTCTGCAATCAAAGAATTTTTCCATATCTTCACGGGCACGTGTTGAAATTGTTTTTAAAGTTTCACCTTTTTTGCCGATAACCATACCTTTGTGAGATTCTTTTTCGCAATAAATTATGGCTTCAATGTCAAGCAAATCCGTGCCCGGTCTTTCACGCATTTTTTCAACGCTTACTGCAATACCGTGTGGCACTTCCTTGTTCATTCTGCGCAAGATTTTTTCACGGATAATTTCCGCTGCAATAACTCTTTCAGGCTGGTCTGTAAGAGTGTCGTCAGGGAAAAAGTGAATTGATTCAAAGGCAAGTCCTTTTAATTCGTCAATAAGTTCTTTGATGTTTGCACCGTTCTGTGCAGAAACGGGAACAACTGCTTCAAAGTTATAATATCCTGATAACTCCATGATTCTTGCCATAAGTTCTGTCTTGTCAGAAAGTGTATCAACTTTGTTGATTGCAAGAATTACGGGCATTTTTTCTTTCTTGAATTTTTCAATAAGTTCTATTTCTGCAGGGCGAAGCTCACCTTTGGGTTCAACAACAAAAAGGCATGCATCAACGCCTGAAATACTGTCGCTTACTGCCTTGACCATTTTCTCGCCAAGTTTATTATGTGGTCTGTGAAAACCGGGTGTGTCAGTAAAAACAAGCTGTGTTTCGTCCTGTGTCAGAACACCTACGATTTTTGTTCTCGTAGTCTGGGGTTTATTTGAAACGATGGCAATTTTCTGCCCGAGCATTTTGTTAAGAATTGAAGATTTACCTACATTGGGGCATCCTACAATTGCAATAAAAGCAGTTTTTGTGTTCATAGTTTTTCTCCTAAAAAACAAGCCGTATCATCTACGGCTTGGTATTCCTTTTATTATAAATCCGAAAGTAAGCACAAGGCTTACAGCTAAAACAACAAGCATATAAATATGCTCTTTGTAATAAGTAAACATGGCTTTGAAAGCCTCAGGTTGTCCGAGAATCAGAACGCCGATAATCACCGCAAAAACTGCGCTCACAAGCACAGCACCTGCCGCCGCGTCTTTCGAAATCTTTGCAAGGGGATTTTTCTCCTCCGTCACCATGTCCACCGCTTTTTCCACTGCAGTGTTCACAATTTCAAGAGAAAACACAAGGGCATTCACAAGGAGTATTATTGCCCATTCTGTTTTTGTAAGAACAAAGAAATCGTAGCATAAAAGATAAGTATACATATAAACGCAGAGCGAAAAATGCGCTCTCATATTCCGCTCGTTTATAATGCACCAGAAAATACCTTTTCCTGCATAAACAAAACTTTTAAGTAATGCTTTCATTTTTATTCGTCACCCATGTAATAACTGCCGTTACGTTTAAGACCGAGCTGAGTTAAAACTGTTTCTTCTTTTTCTCTCATGTGTACGGCTTCAATTCCGCCGTTTTCGTGGTCGTAGCCCAAAAGATGAAGCATTGAATGCACTGTAAGGAAAGCCACTTCTCTTCTCAAAGTATGGCCGTAAGCATCCGCCTGCTCCATAGCTTTTTCAAGGGAAATAACGATATCACCAAGCATCTGTGCGCCTGTGTCGTTGTTTACATCGTAAACGCCGTCAATTCCGAGAGGGAAAGAAAGCACGTCTGTGGGTCTGTCAACATCTCTGTACTCTTTGTTAAGTTTATGAATTTCTTCGTTATCAACAAATCTTACGCTGATTTCCGCAGGTTCAGTCATTTTTTCCATTGTAAGCACTGCGATACAGCACTGTCTTACAAGAAGATGGATTCCCGTAGGAATTTTGTGCACCTTCTGGTCGTTACTGATAATAACTTTAACTTTTCCTCTTTCTCTCATTTTTTGCACCCCTTAAAATATTTTAAACAAGATTAGTTTCTCTGTTCGCTTTTTTCGTAAGCCTTAACGATATCCTGAACAAGACGGTGTCTTACCACGTCTTTTTCGTTGAAACGGACAGTATCGATATCTTTTATATTTTTAAGAATTTTAATAACTTCCACAAGACCTGATTTCTTTCCGTCAGGCAGGTCAACCTGAGTAACGTCGCCTGTAATTACCATCTTTGAATTGAAGCCCAGACGTGTCAGAAACATTTTCATCTGCTCACGTGTTGTGTTCTGCGCTTCGTCAAGGATAATGAAGCTGTCGTCCAGAGTTCTGCCACGCATGTAAGCCAGCGGAGCAACTTCAATGCTTCCTCTTTCCTGATATTTCTGGAAACTTTCCGCACCTAACATATCAAAAAGTGCGTCATATAACGGTCTTAAATAAGGGTCAACTTTCTGCTGCAAATCGCCGGGCAGGAAGCCTAATTTTTCACCCGCTTCAACTGCAGGACGTGTAAGGATAATTCTGTTTACCTGCTTCTGTCTGAAAGCAGTAACCGCCATTGCAACGGCAAGGTAAGTTTTACCCGTACCTGCAGGACCTACGCCGAAAACGATTGTATTATCCCTGATTGCCTGAGTGTATCTTTTCTGCCCTAAAGTTTTTGGTTTGATGGGTTTTCCTTTTGAAGAAATGCAGATACAGTCTGAAGACATTCCTTCAAGCTTGTCCTCCGAGCCCTCACTGACAAGGGAAATTACATATCTTACATTCTGTTCAGACAATGTTTCTCCCTTGTTGATAAGAGTAAGAAGCCCGTTGATTGCTTTTGTTGCAAGAGACACCTTTTCGGCATCGCCCGTAACTTTAATTTCACTTCCTCTGCTTACAACGGCTACGGAAAACTCTTTTTCAATCATTTTTATATTTTCATCAAAACTTCCGAACAAGCTTACAGCCTGCTCCATTCTGTCAACGTTTATCAACTGTTCGTACAAAAATTTTACCTCCTATGCCACAAATTTTGCGACATACTTATAGTTATAGTTATTATAACATTTACTTCCTGTTCTGTCACTATTTTTTGCCAATTTTTTATAAAATTTTTATCCGTCTTCATTTTCAAATCTTATATCCATATTCTTTCTCACACCGATGTTTTCAATACACCTGAAAACCGAAGTAATTTCATAAAAATCTTTACCTTTTTTCACGGTGTGTACGGCATCTTCAATGGTGACGGCATCTAAAGTTTCATCAATATTCCTGAAATACTCCTCAGCAGAAATAAGCTTTGCTGCATTTTCGTTTAAAACCACATTCTCCTTTTTATAAAAGCTGAACCGCTCTGTTATAATGCCTGCAGGAAGCTTTATCCCACGCACAGAGAGAAATTTTTCGCCCCTTGAAAAAGTATAATTCTCACCTTTACCCAAAACAAAATTAACGGGGAAAACAACACCGAAAAAGCTTACATAATTTTTGTTTTTTACCCGACCGTAAACACGCATTTCTCTCTTTATGTCAACACGGGAAGATACCGTGTTTTTTGTTTTTGCAATCACGTTTGCCTGAGCCTTATAAAAATTTACGGTTTCATCTTTGTTTGTCACCGCACCGCTTACGAGTATATCTCCTTTTTCAACTGCACTTCCCACTTCCGTCAGCGACGTGCCCACAAAGTTTTCAATAAGCGTAATCTGACCTGATTTTTCCGCAACGATATTTGACGGTGTCTGTTCTGTACTTTCCGTTTGGGGAGATGCCATTTCTTTCACTTCAATTGTAATTTTACATCCGTCAATATTCACCGCCGCCCACATTAATGAATCGTTTTTCGAAAGCACCTGCCTTGAAATTTCCTTTGCTGCAGGAATGTCTTTTTTTATTCCCGTCTTCACTCCGCACGACGCAAAGGAAGCAAGGATATCTTCCTCCGGAATATCTTTATTTCCGCTGACATCCACGCACCACACAAACCCTGACAGAAAATATGTCATTAAAGCAAAAAATACAATGCCGTAAAGAATGCCTATCCTTTTTCTTTTTTTATGAAGCCAGAAAGGAAGACCCGTCTTTTTTATTATGCGAACTTTCATGCCTGATTTTTTTGCAACGTGTCTTATTTTACGGTAAAATTTTATATCGCATAAGGCTGTAATTGTTTCTTTATAAGTTCTTATATTTTTTATTTCTATATTGTTTGCCCAGCAAAGATTTATAAATCTTTCAGGAAATCCGCCACGGGCACTGAACACCACAAACCCTTTCAGAAAATTCAGCAATCTATCAAAAAACATAACTTACCTCTTAAGAAAATTCTAACGACACAATTACTCCGCTTATCTTCGCCCTTGAAGAGCCGTACTCATTCATAAGCAAATCGTTACCGTTTACCGTAACAATATTTTTTCCCATATTTATTTTGATTTTCGTATCCCCGTATTCAAGAATTCCTTTGCAATCGTTTATAATCGCTTCTCTGTTTCCGAAAAGTTCAATGTGGTTAAAGCCTGAAACAACATTTTTCGGTATGCCTAATTCCTCACTTATTTTCTCTGCAAAGTTTGTTTTGTTTTTATTTTTTTCTGCCAAAATGCATCAATCCCTTTCGTGTAATATTATGTTTTTTTATCACTAAAAATTACTTAAAAAACATATAAGTGTAAGGGGTGATTTTTTTGATAAGAACTAAAATTAAACAAAATTCGAAACTGCTTTTCTGCATAATTATCTGTGTAGTTTCAGGTGTCCTCCTTATATCTTTTCCGAAATTTTGTGCAGACGGTGCAAGGAAGGGAATTACTCTTTGCAAAGATATAATCGTGCCGTCACTTTTTCCTTTTCTTGTCCTTTCTTCATTTGCAACCTTAAGCGGTACTGTTGATTTTTTAGGCAGAAAAACCAACAGATTTTTCAGAAAATTTTTTGGTCTTTCAGGACAGTCAGGCGCTGTGGTTATCTTCTCTCTTTTTGCCGGCTTTCCCGTTGGTGCTTCCATGGCAAGCGAACTTTTTTCGCAAAATAAAATAACAAAAACAGAAGCCGAGAGAATCACTCTTTCCTGCGTAAACGCAGGTCCCGCTTTTGTGATAGGTGCCGTCGGCTCCGCCTTGCTTTCTTCTTTCAAAGCAGGAGTTCTTATTTTTATATCCCTTTCTCTTTCGTCAATTCTGATTGCTTATCTTTCAAAATTTATATTTCAGGAAGATTTTTCAAATGAGAGAAAAAGTATTTCCAAAGTTTCTGTTTCCCAGGCTCTTGTAAATTCCGTCTACAATGCTTCAAAATCAATGTTTTCAATCTGCGGATGGATAGTTTTATTTTCAAGCTTCGTCAACATAATTTCTGCCGGAAACCAAAATGAATCCTTTATAATTACGGCAACTGCTTTTCTAGAAGTCTGCTCCGGCTCTGTGGCACTGGCTCAGAAAGGAAACCCCATAATTCTCACTGCACTTCTCGGTTGGGGAGGTCTGTGTGTTCATGCACAGATTTTTCCGTCAGTTTTAAAGAGCGGAATAAAGGCGAAAAGTTTTTTCTGTTTCCGTATATTGAACTGTGCTTTTTCGTCAATTATCTGCTATTTTCTTTTCAGTTTGTTTCCTTGCGAAGTGTCTGTTTTCTCTCAGGGAATTATCGCAGTCAGCAAAACCTTTGCCGTCAGTGCACCTGCCGCCGCAGGACTTGTTTTAATGTGTGCGATTTTAATTTTAGACCTTGATATAGGCGAAAAAGTGTGATAAAATAACTAAAAAGGAGTGAGCACAATGGACAAAAAGCAAACAACAATAACTAAAGACGATTATTGCTGTGCAATATGTGCACACGGAACAAAAGCTGCCGACAGCGACCTGATTTTATGCGAAAAGAAAGGCGTTTTACAGCCTGATTTCAAATGCCGTAAATTCAGATACGACCCGTTAAAAAGGCAACCTAAAATGCCACCCAAACTACCGGAATATACTTTTGACGATTTTAAGCTTTAATTTCTACGAGGTGTAAAAAAATGGATTTTAAATATAAAATTTCCGTAATTGTTCCTATATATAATGTTGAGGAATATCTTGAATATTGTTTGAAATCCCTTGTTAATCAGACCATAGATAAAAACGACATGGAAGTTCTTCTGATTAACGATGGCTCACCCGACAACAGCGAAGCCATCTGCCAAAAATATTGTGAAAAATATCCCTTTTTCAAATACTTCAAAAAAGAAAACGAAGGTCTTTCAAAAACACGTAACTATGGTTTAAGACATGCCCAGGGTAAATACATTGTTTTCCTTGATTCTGATGATGCCCTTACCGAGCCATCACTTAAAGGTCTTGCTGACTTCTTTGACAAATATGAAAATGAAGTTGACATTGTAACATATAAAATTGTACCTTACTTTGAAGGCAAACAGGCAGGACCTTTACATTACAGATACAGACGTCTCATTCAGGAAGGTGTTTACGACCTTACCTGCCCCGAAAACTATTTTATTACCCAGACAAACGTCAACGTCTGCGTAAAAAACATGGGCGAGGACAATGTTTACTTCTACGAGGGCGAAAGTTACCACGAAGACCAGCAGTATAACATTGAAGTAATCCGTAAAAAAATGAAAATCGGTTACTGCACAAAAGCCCGCTATCTTTACACTAAAAACCCCTCAAGCATTACAAACACACGTTTCTATGCTTATTATATTTTTGAATGTACAACAAAGTATTGGGAAGATTTATTTGCTTCTTTTGACGGCAAAGTGCCGCCTTATGTTCAGGCGATGTTTCTCAACGACATAAACTGGAAAACAAAAACAGATATTCTTCTCCCCTATCACTATGATGACGAAAAATTCCGTCAGTCAGTTGACAGAATCTGCAAGCTTATCGGACAACTTGATGACGACGTTATTATGAACCATCCGGAAGTAGCTTCTTTCCATTCATGCTTCCTTTTCGGCATCAAATACCAGAACAAACTTGACGTGACTTCAGGCTGTGGCGGTGCCGTAATTTCACACGAAGGTCGTCCTCTTTATACTGAGAGCATTTCAACCTTTATTATCAGCCGTTTCAAAGTTGATAATGACAAGGTTTTCATTGATGCATTTTTAAAATCTCCCGTAACAACATTCACTGACGATGTTGAAATCATTGCAACTCTTACGGGAAAAGGCGAAACAAAAAGAATTTCCCTTAACAAAGAAAAATCAGCATGGGACTATTATCTTGCAAAAATCAAAACCAACAGATTTTTCCGCGTACGTCTCGACTGGGATTATAAAAAATATTCAAGCATTTCTTTCTCAGTAAAACTTTGCGGAACTGTTCTTCCCGTAAAACTTGATTATACAAATTCTGCTCCGTTCAGCCTTTCCAACTTCCGCTCTAAAATTTACAGATGCTCTTACGCTTTCTTCCAGTATCAGAACGGATTCGGTGCAGCAAAAGCAGGCAAAGACGAGCATAAAACATATGCAGATGTCTATACAAAATCTCTTATGCTTAAAAGACCACGTACTTTCCTCTGGAGAAAAGCATTAATAAAGAAAAAATTATACGACAAAAAAATCTGGCTTTATTACGACTGTAAAAACGTTTATAAAGACAACGGATATTATCAGTTTATCCATGACTTTGAGAAAAACGACGGTGTTGAAAGATATTACGTTGTTAATGACGACATGGACAGAAAAGAGCTTTTCACTCCGAAACAGAGAAAGAATATTATCCGTTTCGGCTCGCTTAAGCATAAACAGTATTTCCTTGCTTCAGAAAGAATTGTAACAGCCTTTGCAGAGTACAATAACTACAATCCTTTCCTGCAGTTTGTGTGGAAATATTATTCAGATTTGTTCAGAGCAGACATCATCTATCTCCAGCACGGTGTTCTTCACGCTTTTCTTCCCTGGAAATATTCAAGCGACAGATTCCCTGCTATTGATAAGGAAGTTATTTCAACTACTTTTGAAATTAAAAACTTTACGGAAAATTACGGCTTCCGCGATTCAGACCTTATCAAAGCCGGCATGCCCCGTTATGACTTTATCGATATTGAAGATGCAAAATCAGAAAAGAAAATCCTTTTTGCTCCCACATGGCGTAAATATATTATCGGCATGGACAAAAACGGTTCTTTCTTCCCCACTCCCGATAAATTCAGAAACAGTGATTTCTTCAAAGAAACATACAAATTCCTTACAAGCAAAGAGCTTGAAGAAACTCTTGAGAAAAACGACTGGTACCTTGATTTTAAACTTCATCCCATTTTCAGTCCTTACGCTTCTCTTTACGACCTTAAGAGTAAGCGAATAAGAATTGCAGACAAATCTGTTGACGAAAAATCCTACAAAGTTTTCATCACAGACTTTTCATCTTTCTGTTTCGACTTCGTTTACCTTAAAAAGACACTGATGTATTTTGTGCCCGACGATGAAATGTTCCGCGCAGGCATGAACGACTACAGAAAGCTGGACCTTCCCCTTGAAGACGGTTTCGGTCCTCTTGCCCATAACGCAGACGAAGCATTGAATGCAATCATTGAAATCGTAAACAGAAACGGTGAAGCAGAAGAACATTATAAGAAAAAGATGGACAGCTTCTTCATTAATTCAGACAAGAACTGTCGCGAAAGAATTTACAACGCAATAAAATAAAAAAAGACAGTCACCTTGTTGAAAAAGGTGGCTGTCTTTTTGTGAAATGAAAATTTTCATGCCGCAAAATCGACAAGTGTTTCTTCGCTATAAAGATGTACAGATTTTTTTGTTTTTTTACTTTTTACATATTCTTCTGTGGTCATGCCTGCTTTACGTGCTTTCATGCTGAGCCTGATATAAGAGAAAACAATTTTTTCAAACTGCACAATCTCCTGCTCGTAGAGAAATCCGATAAAAAGTAAAACTGCAAAAACTATTGAAAAAATTATTGAGAGAGTTAATCCGAGTGACATATAAATCGTCCTTTCTTTGTCAAAAAAATCATTGAACATTTGTTCTTTACACGCTTATTATAACACAAATTTTCGATTTGTCAACACAAATGTTCGTTTTTGTTCTTTGCAAAGTACACAAAATTGGACTTTGTCTTAAAATAATAAAAAATTTTTCTTAACTCTTTACAACAGATATGCAAATGATGTAAAATATGTATGTTAATTTTAAATAAATGCGGAGGAATGAAAAATGAAAGTAATGGTTTTTAAAACAGCCGAAGAAATTGCAGAAGCAGTCGGCAGAATTATCATCAAAAGAGTAGCAGATGAGCCTTCATGCGCTATCGGCTTTGCAACAGGTGCTTCACCCGTTCCTACATACGAATATATCGTAAGCGAATATAACAAAGGCAATATCTCTTTTGAAAACATGAAAACTTTCAACCTTGACGAATATTGCGATTTACCCGTTGATGACAAAAACAGTTATCACACATTCATGCACGAAAATCTTTTCGACAAAATCGGTGTAAAAGAAGAAAACATCAACTTCCTTGACGGTAACGCAGAAGATTACGAAGCAGAAAGCGCAAGATACGCAGAAGCAATCAAAGCTGCAGGCGGAATCAAAGTTCAGATTCTCGGCATCGGCACAAACGGCCACATCGGCTTCAACGAACCTGCAGATGAATTCACAGACGAAGCTTTCAAGGTTACTCTTACACAGAGCCCAATCGACAGCAACCAGAAATATTTCGGCGAGCAGGCTATGCCCAGATACGCTATGACAATGGGTATCGGCAGCATCATGCGTGCTGACGAAATCGTGCTTATCGCAACAGGCGAATCAAAAGCAAAAGCAATCGCAGCAGCAGTAGACGGTGAAGTTACTCCCCAGTGCCCCGCTTCAATTCTCCAGACACACAAAAATGTAACATTCTTCGTTGACGAAGCAGCAGCAAGCCTTCTTAAATAAGAATACACAAAATATAAAGCCACTGATTCAGTGGCTTTTTTGTATCTTGTCGACTTCATTTTCCTTGACAAAAATCATTTACATAAAGTATACTAAAAATATCTTACAGGTAAAGGAAAATATTCATGTGGTATTTTGACAGCGTAATTTATCAGATTTATCCTTTGGGGTTTTGCGGTGCCCCGCAGATAAACGATAACATTTTAACTCCCCGCATTTTAAAGGTGAAAGATTTAATCCCCCACCTTCTGAAATTAAATATAAACGCAGTTTATTTCTGTCCTGTTTTTGAAAGCACTTCCCACGGCTACGACACTTCGGATTACGGAAAAATCGACTCCCGTCTCGGCAGTAACGAAGATTTTAAAAATGTGTGTGATTCTTTACACGAAAACGGTATAAAAATCATTCTTGACGGTGTTTTCAACCATGTGGGACGTGACTTTTTTGCTTTTAAAGACGTAAAAGAGAACAGAGAAAATTCAATTTACAAAGATTGGTTTTATATTAATTTTTATTCAGACAGTCAATATAACGACGGCTTCTGGTACGAAGGCTGGGAAGGTCATTTTGAACTTGTGAAATTAAACCTTGATAACCCTGCCGTTAAAAATTACCTTTTAGAAAACGTAGGAAAATGGATTGACGAATTTAACATTGACGGTTTAAGGCTTGACGTTGCATATATGCTCAACAGAAATTTCATGGCTGAACTTTCTTCATTCTGCAAAAGCAAGAAAAACGATTTCTTCCTTGCTGGTGAAATGATTCACGGCGATTACAACACCATAATTTCCGAAAATTTACTCATGAGTGCCACAAACTACGAGTGCTATAAGGGAATTTATTCTTCTTTCAACTCAATGAATATGTTTGAAATCGGCCATTCATTAAGACGACAATTCTGGCATGAAAACTGGTGTCCGTACAGAGGAAAGCATCTTATTTCTTTTGTAGATAACCACGATGTTACAAGAATTTATTCAGTCCTTACAAACAAAAATCATATTATTCCTGCTTACGCAGTTTTATTTTCAATGCCCGGCATTCCGTGTGTTTATTACGGCAGTGAATGGGGCATTGAGGGCAGAAAAGAAGAGGGCGATTCAGCTCTCCGCCCGGAAATTACAGAAATAAAGTGGAATGAAATTACAGAATTTGTTTCTCTTGCTTCCAAAACTCACAGAGAAAGCAAAGCCCTCTCTTACGGCTCTTTCGATATTCTTCACATGACAAACCGTCAGCTTGTTTTCGCAAGAGAAAAAGATGATGAAACTGTAATCACTTTAATAAACGCAGACGAAAACGAATACACTGCTTACTTTGACGCAAAAGCAGAAAAAGGTGTAAGTCTTATCACAGGGGAAACTGTTTTATTAAACGGTCTTAAAATGAAACCTTACTATGCAGATATTGTTAAAATTATGAGGTGATGAAAATGAAACTTTCAGATATCAACATCCGTGACCCTTTTATAATTTTAAGCGATGGAAAATATTACATGTACGGCACAAGAGGACGTGAAGCGTGGACACAGAAAAGCTACGGCTTCGACGTTTATATAAGCGAAGATTTAGAAAACTGGTCCGATGCGATTGAAGTTTTTGCTCCCGGCGAAAATTTCTGGGCAGACAGAAATTTCTGGGCACCCGAAGTTCACTTCTATAAAGGAAAATATTATATGTTTGCAAGTTTTATAAGCGATACACGTCTTCGCGGCACACAGATTCTTGTCGCAGACAAACCTGAAGGTCCGTTTACACCCCATAGTGACGGCCCCGTCACCCCTGAAAACTGGCAGTGTCTTGACGGCACATTTTTAAT
>JAZSFV010000051.1:0-8107 GCA_045532395.1 Acutalibacteraceae bacterium | reverse complement strand
GGGATTAGCTGTGAATGAAAGAACTGAGCCTGAGAATGTATCAACAGGTACATCGTTTCTTTCAAGAAGGTCACATTCTGCAACCTCTGCAATTTCTCCGAAGAGCTCTGCAGTAACATCTGTTCTTCTGCCTGTCTTTTCAACAAAACGAACGATGAATGCATCTTCATCTTCACATTTCTTAACTGCTTCAAGAGTTACGTTATCAGCAGATACTTTAATGAATGACTTAGCTGTGTCACCCTTTGCATCAGCCGGAATTTCAACTGCAGTCATGGGATTGTTGATTTCAAGACCTCTTGTGATTGTGTCAGCATCTTTCCAGTTACCTGCATGCGGATAGAGTGAGTATGTGAAATAGTGGTCTCCTCTGTCAGATTTCGGGTCGGGATTCATAGGTGCTTTAAGAAGTGTGATAATCATTCTCTGTTTATCAACTTCGTAACCGTACTTACAATCGTTAAGAATTGTAAGACCGTAAGCATCTTCTGACATATCGATGAAGTTATGAGCAGAAACTTCAAACTTAGCCTTGTCGTAAGGATTGTGGCGGTAGTTTGAGTTTTCGATTGTAGCATAAGCAATATCACGTGTATATTTAGATGCTTTGATATCAACATCGAAGCCGACTTTAAGAAGTTTTTCCTGTTCATTCCAGTTGATGAATGTATCGAAGTCAATTCTGTCAAGGTCATTATAGATGATGATATTCTGTTTAACAAGTGACTTGTTGATTTTCTTTTCGATTGAAAGAACTGTGAATACTTCACCTTCTGCTACTGCTGTAACTTTACCGGGCTCTGTATCAAATTCACGGTCAACATAAGTTGCAACGATATCCCAAGCGTCGTATTTACCGGGAAGGTCTTCGTAAAGTCTGAATACGTTACCTTTGCCGTCGAGAACTTCACGGTTGTTATTTTTATCGAAGATTGAAACAAGCTCTGCTGCATCGTCAAGTTCTACCTTGAAGTTATCATTTTCAATAATGTTGCCTGAAATTGCTTTTGCTTCAGCTACTGCTGCATCTTTAGTATAGAATACTTTGTAACCTGCAGCGGGAACGTCTTTTGCTACGAAAACAAGAACCTTTGTTCCGTCAAGTTTTGTATATGCCTGAACGGGAACTTTGTTGCCGTTTTCGTCGAAGATTTCAACATCCTTATAGGGAAGTTCAACCTTTGATGTTGCGTTAACACCGAGTGAGTTGAAGAGTGCGAAGGGTTTACCGTATTTTTCTGCACCGTCTGCATTACCTGCGATAACGTTGAGCGCTTCATCTCTGACTTCTTCACCAATCTTGATGATTTCATCATAGATTGCGCAAAGGTCACCGAATACTTCAGTAATGTGTGAGCCGGGAAGTGAATCGTGGAACTGGTTTGTAAGAATCATCTGCCAACCTTCGTTGAGTTTGTCAAGAGGATACTTGTAGCCATATTTCATAGCAACACTTGCAAAGAGCTCTGCTTCACGGTAAAGATTTTCACTGCGTCTGTTAAGCTTTTTAAGAAGAGCTTTTGTTGTGTGAACGCCGCGGTGTTCTTCAAGGTAAAGTTCGTCTTTCCATGTGGGGATATTTGTCTCTGTAGCGTTTGCTTTCATTCTTGCAAGTGAATCTTCAATCTTGCTGGGAACTGCTTCGGGAAGTCCGGGGAATTTATTGTAACGTTTAACGTATTCAAGCATTTCGGTGTCTACACCGCCGCCACCGTCACCCCAGCCGTAGCAGTACATTGATTCACCGATAGTTTCTTTGTCAGTATATCTTGACCAGTTAACTTTAAGTGAGTCTGCTTCAACTGTGCCGATGAAGTGTGTAGGAGGAACGATTGAGAATACTTTCGAGCCGTCGGGGCCTTCCCACCAGAATGTGTTATACTGCCAGGGGTTAGTATCGTTCCAGATACCCATTTTATGTGTTACGAAATATTCAACGCCTGCTTTTTTAAGAATCTGAGGCATTGCATAGCCGTTACCGAAAACGTCGGGAACCCAACATGTTTTGGGAGTAATGCCGAATGTTTTTTCTGCATATCTTACACCGTGGAGAAGCTGACGAGTAAATGATTCACCTGAAACAAGGTTACAGTCAGGTTCAACCCACATTGCGCCGATATATTCCCATCTGCCTTCTTCGATACGTTTTTTAACCTGCTCGAAGAGTTTGGGATAACGTTTTTCCATTTCGATATATGTAGGTGCAGTACTCTGTGAGAAAATGAAATCAGGATACTGTTCCATAAGTCTGAGCATTGTTGCATGAGTTCTGCCAAGTTTACGTACATATTCTTTGTAAGCCCACATGAAAACGATATCAAGATGTGAGTTACCCACAAGAGCCAGCTTGCCGATTGATGAATAGTTGGGGTTATTGTAAATCTTGTCTTTAAGAACTTTCTGTGCAAGAAGAAGTTCTGCTTTGAATTCTTCTCCCTCAAGGTCAAAGTTTACATGAGTGAATGCTTCTTTGAGTGCTGCACGGATAAGTTCAGCAAGACCTGTATCAAGAACGGGCATGAAAAGAGCATTGAATGCTGCTTTGAAGTCCCAATAAATTTCTTCGATCACGGGGTCAACAACGCCGATGAATGAACATGAAAGAGTTTTGATTGTTGATTCGTTTGAGTGCCATACATAGTATGATTCAATGTCAACATCGTAATGTTCATCACCATTTGCACAGTTTGTAAGAAGAACACTGTTTCTGAAGGGGTCAAGACCCTGGTAAGGCTCACCGTTAAGTGAAAGAAGAGAGTCACCGCCGAAATAAACATTAAGAGTAACTTTCTTGCCTTTGAAACGCGCGGGCATATCAAATGAATTTTTGAAGAATGCACTCCAGCCGTTGTTACCCCAACGGTCGCCTACGTTAAGGTCTTTCCATTCATCATAGAAAAACTCGTAGTCACCGATACCTTTATAGATACATTCCTTCATTTTCCATGCAGGAATTGTTTCGATATCAGTGTAAATTCTCTTCTTCAAAGTTTTCAGTTTAACTGTTACCAAATCATCAAAAGAGAAGATACCTCTCTGCTTACCTTTTGTTGCGTCACGCCAGTCATCAACGTGTGCGTCCATAGCATCAAGAGCAGCAACGGCATCAAGATTTTTGATTTCTGCCATTTGTTTATCATCCTTTCTTGAACTTATTTCAAGTCACTTTATAGTATAACATCTATGGAAAATATTTTCAATAGAAAATAAAAAATCCTCCGCAGAGATTTTACGGAGGATTCAGTCTGTTATTAAAGAATGTGATAATTAACTACAAGCCCTGCAAATACGATTGAAACCATTGAAAGAAGTTTTATGAGAATGTTGATTGAAGGACCTGAAGTATCTTTAAAGGGATCGCCTACTGTATCGCCCACAACCGCGGCTTTGTGGTTAGAACTTCCCTTTCCGCCACATTCACCGCTTTCAATATATTTCTTTGCATTATCCCATGCACCGCCTGAGTTTGACATGAAGATTGCCATAAGGAAACCTGTAACAGTCGCACCTGCGAGCATGCCTATAACACCATTATATCCAAGCACAAGACCTGTAACAACCGGCACTATAACAGCAGTAACCGTAGGCAGAATCATTTCTTTAAGGCTTGCTTTTGTGCAAAGGTCTACACATGAAGCATAATCTGCTTCTTTTTCACCTGTCATAATACCTTTGATTTCTTTAAACTGTCTTCTTACTTCAACAACCACGCTTTCTGCAGCTTTACCTACAGAATTCATTGTGAGTGCCGCAAAAACAAAGGGAAGACACGCGCCGATAAACAAACCTACAAGCACTGCAGGATTCATAATTGCAAGGTCTATAACCTCGCCTTTGCCTGAAGCCATGATTGTTTTTTCGATCTGGTCTTTATATGATGCAATAAGAGCAAGAGCAGTAAGCGCTGCTGAGCCGATTGCAAAGCCTTTACCTGTTGCGGCAGTTGTGTTACCGAGAGCATCAAGAGCGTCTGTACGTTCTCTGACTTCTTCGTCAAGGCCTGCCATCTGCGCAATACCGCCTGCATTATCTGCAACAGGACCATAAGCGTCTGTTGCAAGAGTAATGCCGAGAGTTGAAAGCATACCCACTGCAGCAATAGCCACACCGTAAAGACCGTTTTCCGCACTCACAAAACCACCTGCAAAAGCATAAGCAGCAATAACACAAGCTGCAATTATAACGATGGGCAATGCAGTTGACATCATGCCGAGACCTACGCCGCCGATGATGATTGTAGCGGAGCCTGTTTCTGATTTTTTAGCAAGTTTTCTTGTTGGATTGTATGTGTCAGATGTGAAATATTCTGTTGAAAATCCGATAAGCACACCTGCAAGAAGACCTGCAAGAATTGAGAAATAAAGTTTATAATTCTCTCCGCCTGCAATAAACCATACAATAGGGAATGCAATAACTGCAAGTAAAACCGCACTTAAGTTTGTTCCTTTTCTCAAGGCTTTGAGAAGAAGTTTCTGGTCAGTTTTTTCGCCTGTTTTAACGAAGAATGTGCCCACTATTGAACATATAACGCCTACTGCTGCAAGAACAAGAGGTAAAAATGCAGTTCTTATATCACCATTATATGCTGCAACGCCGAGAGCCATAGCAGAAATGATTGACCCTACATAAGATTCATAAAGGTCTGCGCCCATACCTGCAACGTCTCCTACGTTATCACCTACGTTGTCAGCAATAACTGCAGGGTTTCTTGGGTCATCTTCGGGGATTCCGGCTTCAACTTTACCAACAAGGTCTGCACCTACGTCGGCTGCTTTTGTGAAAATTCCGCCGCCCACTCTTGCAAAAAGAGCCATTGAAGAAGCACCCATACCGAATGTAAGCATAGCGCTTGTTATATCTCCGACTTCCAACTTGAAAGCGAATTTAAGAAGAATATACCATAAAGAAATATCGAAAAGACCAAGACCTACAACAGTGAATCCCATAACAGAGCCTGCACTGAATGCCACTCGCAAGCCTTTATTAAGACTTTCTCTGCAGGCGTTTGCAGTTCTCGCATTGGATGATGTTGCAATTTTCATTCCGACAAATCCGGACAGACCGCTGAAAAATCCGCCTGTCAGGAAAGCAAAAGGAACATAGGGTGTAAGAAAACCGAAGAGTGCCATAACACCAAGTATCAGGAACATACCGCCAAAGAAAACAGAAACGATTGTATACTGTCTTTTAAGGTATGCATTGGCACCTTTTCTGATTGATTCTGCAATTTTCTTCATTTTGTCAGTACCTTCAGAAAACTTCATTACTTTCTTCGCCATCAAAAATGCAAAAACGATTGCAATTACTGAACCGAGAAGAGTAAAGATTGCTGAATAGTTTTCCAAGAGTTCTTCATCGAGAAAATTCATTTAAGATTACTTCCTTCCTAAAGTATGTTAAAAAAATAACTTTTGTGTAAACGTCATTGTACCACATGCAAGTTCCCAAGTCAAGACTTGCAAATTTGAGAAAAAAGTTGAAAAACACGGATATTTGTTGTATAATTGTACAAAATGAAACAAAAGGAGCGAACACCATGACTTTTTTTTCAAAAATCTTAAGCATCATTCTTATGATTCCTGCTTTGTTGGGAATATATACCCAGGATAAGAATGACACAGAAGAACTTTACAACGAAAACATCTCTAAAGTAGAATATGAAAATACTGTCCAAACTGCTATTCCCCAGACGGAAATTTACAAAATTGTAAACGACCACTTCAACTCTCCCCTTCCCGAAGGAAAAACAGAGAAGAAAGCAATCATCATCGGATATGACGGTTGCCGCGCTGACGCTCTCAAATTTGCAACTGAAAAGAACAGCGGTATCAAAAAAATGCTTGATAACGGAGCGTCAATTAATCTTGCATACTGCGGTGGCGTAAATTATCCCGCAGTCAACACTCAGGATACTTCAACTGCTCCCGGCTGGTGCTCAATCCTCACAGGTCAGTGGGCTGACAAAACAGGCATTACAGGCAACGGAATTACAAAAGACATGAAACACAAAACACTGTTTACTTCTCTTACAGAAAAAGGCATTGTTGACTCTGCATCATTTGTAACTTCATGGAATGGCCATTTTGTAAATGATAATTCAACTTACAAGCTTGAAAAACAGTATTGTGAAGATAAAAACCTTAATGTAGCTTTCAACTTCTGTTCATCTGACACAAACTCTGCAAACACCGTAATCAAAGATTTGAAAAACGAAGACTGTTCAGACTTCATTTTTGCAATTTACGAAGGTCCTGACCACTCAGGTCACGCTTTCGGTTTCTCAACAAACAACCCCATTTATTATGCAGGTTTCAGAGTTAACGATGTTCTTGCTTACAGAACACTCAACGCTATTGAATCAAGAGACACTTACGAAACAGAAGACTGGCTTATTATTATCACTGCAGACCACGGCGGATTCAAAACAGGTCATGGCCGTCCGTCAATCCAGGAAAGAATGACATTCCTTATCACAAACAAAGAATTTTAAGTGAATATATTTTAACGCAATTAAAACAGACATTTTTTCAAAAAAGATGTCTGTTTTTTTATTTATAAGTATTGTATTTTATTTACAGTTGAAGTATAATTAAAATGTATATGTATAGGTATAGGAGGAGTTTAAATGGCAGATGTAAAACTTGGTATTCAGTTGTACACTTTACGCGACTTTATAAAGACAGCTGAAGACTTTGATAAAACTCTTGCTGAATTAAAAAACGAAGGTGTCAGTATAATCCAGATTTCCGCTATCGGCCCTATTCCACAGGAAACGGTTAAGGAAATTGTTGAAAAATACGGCATGGACGTATGCGTTACTCACACAAACTTTGACAGAATGAAAGTTGAAACGCAGACTGTCATTAACGAACATAAAATGATTGGCTGTGATTGCATGGGTCTTGGTGGTATGGGTGAAGAATACAGAAAGGACCTTGCTTCATTAAGACAGTTCATAAAAGATGCTGAAAAAATCGGCAAAATGTGTTTTGAGCAGGGCATGCACTTTGCTTACCACAACCACGACTTTGAATTCAAGACAGTCCTTGAAGACGGAAGAACAATCATGGACGTGCTTCTTGAGGAAACAAACCCTGATTATTTCTGGTTTATCCCCGATACTGCATGGATTCAGATTGGCGGAAAAGACCCTGTTGAATTCCTTGATAAGCTTAAAGGCAGAGTTAAAGTCTGTCACTTCAAAGATTACGTAAAAGCCGACACAGAAAGAGGATTTAAATTTACTGAGCTTGGCAAAGGCGAGGTTGATATTCCCGCATGCCTTGAAAAGTTAAGAGAAATGGGTGTACCCTATGCTGTTTACGAGCATGACATTGACTGGGAAGTAAGTGCAATGCAGTCTTGTAAGGACAGCTATAAATATATGTTAAAAATAGCCGAATAAGAAAGGGTGTTTAAATATGTCAGAAAAAGTAAGAGTTGGTATTATCGGTATCGGTAATATGGGTTCATCTCACTTAAGAAACTACAAGGAAGGCAAAATGCCTGAAATCGAAATCACAGCAGTCTGTGATATTAAAGCAGACCGTCTTCAGTGGGCTGAAAAAGAATTCCCCGAAATTGCAAGATTTGAAAAATTTGATGATGTACTCACAAGCGGACTTTGTGATGCAATACTCATTGCAGTGCCTCACTATGACCATCCGCCCATGGCTATCAAAGCTCTGAAAGCAGGTTTCCACGTTATGACAGAAAAACCTGCAGGTGTATATACAAAACAGGTTCGTGAAATGAACGAAGTTGCAGCTCAGTGCGACAAGGTTTTCGCAATCATGTACAACCAGAGAACAAACCCCATGTACCGCAAGGCAAGAGAAATCGTTAAAAGCGGTGAATACGGCGAACTCAAGAGAGTAAACTGGATTATCACAGACTGGTTCAGAACACAGGCTTATTATAATTCAGGCGGATGGCGTGCAACATGGGCAGGCGAAGGCGGCGGCGTTCTTCTTAACCAGTGCCCCCACAACCTTGACTTATGGCAGTGGATTTGCGGTATGCCCAGCAAAGTGCGTGCATTCTGCCACGAAAGCAAATGGCACAACATCGAAGTTGAGGACGATGTAACAATCTATTGTGAATATCC
>JAZSFV010000164.1:0-2110 GCA_045532395.1 Acutalibacteraceae bacterium | reverse complement strand
CAGAAAGGCAATTTCTTCAATGTTTTCAACATAACAGGTGCTTGTGCAGTATGCAGACTTATGGGTATAGACCTTGATATTATTGAAAACAGCATTGAGGACTTGTCATCAAAAACAGGTCGTTTCCAGGAGAAAAAATTTAACGGTGTTGAAGTTGTTTCAATGCTTTCAAAAAATCAGAACCCGATTTCCTGTTCACAAAGCCTTAAATATCTCGACAGTACAGACACAGAAAAAGATGTTGTTCTTCTCATAACCGACTCAAACGATAAGGTTCACGGTCACGAGGATATTTCGTGGATTTACGATACTGATTTTTCACCACTTAATAACGAAACAGTAAAAACTGTATATGTCGGCGGTAGTCGTTGTTACGATGTGGCAAACTGCCTTGAAATCAAGAGTATTGATACAGGAAAGCTCGTTCTTTTTGAAAACTATGATGAGTTGGCACAAGAGGTCAGCAAAAAGAGTATTGTAGGCAGAAATATCGTTGTTTATTTTGAGCTTTACGCAACAGGTGTTGTGGAGAAAATTAAAACAGCTATGTCACAGAAAGGAGATAAGTAGTTATGGCAAAAATGTTAATTGAAGTCCTTTATCCCGAATATAACAATCTCTATGGTGACAGAGGAAACTGTGAATATCTGCAGAAAAAACTGACTCTTGCAGGATATGAGGTTGAAGTGAAAGAAACTTCTCTTTTTGATGAACCTGCATTTGTCAATGAAAAAGTTGATTTTCTCCTTATTGGACCTTGTCAGGAAAAGCATCAGCTTAATGAAATCGAGCAGTTGAAAAAATATGCAGATGCAATTAAAAACAGAATAGATAATGGCGGCGTAATCTTGGCAACAGGTAATGCCTTTGAGCTTTTCGGTCAATATATTGAAAGTGACAAAGGTGAAAAAACAGATTGTCTTGGCTTTTATCCGTATTATGCAAAGCAGTTTTCAAAGCTTCGTTACAACGATTGTAGTGTCGGTGAATTTGACG
Source organism: Acutalibacteraceae bacterium (assembly GCA_045532395.1). GTDB lineage: Bacteria > Bacillota > Clostridia > Oscillospirales > Acutalibacteraceae > SIG575. Next base: position 1,114 of record JAZSFV010000164.1, on the reverse strand, counting down.
GTATGCAGATTGTGGGCTTTAAAAATCTTTTAAGTCATTCCTATGGTAAAATCTCACAGCCGTTTCTCAGTATGAAAACAGGTTGCGGAATTAATCCTGACAGCAAAGAGGAGGGTGTTCACGAGAATAACCTTTTTGCAACATATCATACAGGTCCGATTTTACCGCTTAACCCACAATTTACAGATTATCTCATAAAAATTGTTGATGAAAATTATGTTCCTGTTTCTCTTGAATTTGAAAAACAGGCTTATGAGAGCAGAATAAAAGAATTACTTAAATAAAAATTGTAGGGGACGACGACCTTGGCGTTCCGAAAAAACAGGTGATACAAATGGAAACAGTAAAAGTAACAGCATCAAAAGAATATACAGTACACATAGGTTCAGGATTTCTTGATACCATAGGTGAAAAGATTAAGGAAATCAAACGACTTTGCAGAGTTGTATTGATTTCTGACGATACTGTTTTTTCTCTCTACGGTGAAAAGGTGAAGAAAAGTCTTACTGACAGCGGTTATTCCGTATGTCAATATGTATTTCCTCACGGTGAAGATGCAAAATCTCTTGAGAATTTCGGAAAAATTATGGAATTCTGTGCTGAAAACAGTATTACAAGAACTGACTTGTTCATAGCCCTTGGTGGTGGTGTAACAGGTGACCTTACAGGATTTGTAGCATCCTGCTATCTCCGTGGTGTTGACTTTGTGCAGATTCCAACTACTGTACTCTCAATGGTTGACTCATCTGTTGGCGGTAAAACCGCAGTTAATCTTAAAGCAGGAAAAAATCTCTGCGGTGCATTTTATCAGCCAATTGCAGTTTTTGCAGATTGCGAAACGCTGAACACTTTGCCGGAAGAAACATTTAACGAGGGTTGTGCCGAAATCATTAAATACGGTATGATTTTAGATGGTGAATTCCTCACATTTTTACAGAATAACAATATAAGAGAAAATATAGAATATGTAATCAAGCGTTGCGTTGAGATTAAGCGTGATGTGGTAAATCGTGACGAATTTGAAAAAGGTGAAAGAAAGCTTCTCAACTTTGGACACACAATCGGTCACGCAATTGAGAAATGCAGTAACCTTTCTGTTTCTCACGGAAATGCA
>JAZSFV010000108.1:0-9149 GCA_045532395.1 Acutalibacteraceae bacterium | reverse complement strand
TGATGACGTTCTCAAATGCGTAAAAGGTGCTGACTTCGTTCTTCATGTTGGCGGCATGGTTTCACCCAGCGCTGACTATTATCCCACAAAAACTGTTGTAACTAACACAACAGCAGCAAGAAACATTGTTAATGCAGTTAAAGAACAACCCAACGCTGATGACATTAAAGTTGTTTACATAGGTACAGTTGCTGAAACAGGCGACAGAAACGCTCCTATTCATTGGGCACGTACAGGTGACCCCATTAAAATCAGTATCTATGACCACTATGCAGCAAGTAAAGTTCTTGCTGAACAGATTTTTGCTGAATCAGGTCTCAAACATTGGGTTTCTCTTCGTCAGTCAGGTATTCTCTACCCTGCTATTCTTAAAAACATGGATCCTATCATGTTCCACGTTCCCCTTAATGGCGTTCTCGAATGGGCAACAGTAGAAGATTCAGGTAGACTTCTTGCCAATATCTGTGATGAAAGTGTTCCTGAAGAATTCTGGAGAAGATTCTATAACATCGGTTCTGGTGATGAATACAGAATCACAAACTATGAATTTGAAGATTACCTTCTCGGTGCTCTCGGTGTTGGTAAAGTTCAGCAGCTCTTCGACCGCAACTGGTTCGTAACTCGCAACTTCCACGGCCAGTGGTATCTTGATAGTGATGTTCTTGACGATTATCTCCACTTCCGTGCTAATATTCCTGTTAAGAAATACTTTAATGACATCAAAGCTCAGGCTCCTGCTTGGATTAAACTTGCTCCTGCAGCAAAACTTTGCCCTCCCCTTGTTAAGTTCTTCATGAAGAAAATTTCAAACGAAGAAATCTACGGTACAAACTGGTGGCTTAAAAACAATATCCAGGAAAGAATCTCTGCTTACTGGGGCTCAATCGACGAATACAAGAAAATCGGCACATGGAAAGAATACAATCCTGATGCTGAACGTCCCACTAAAGAAAGATCATACCTTGACCATGGCTATGATGAAAGCAAAGCAGTTGCAGATATTACTCTTGATGACCTCAAGAAAGCTGCTGAATTCCGTGGCGGCGAATGTCTTGCTACCGAAGAAGAATATGTTGATTTCTACACACCCATCAAGTGGAAATGTGCACATGGTCATGAGTTCATGATGTCAGCAAACCTTGTTCTTAAAGGTGGTCACTGGTGTCCTTCAGAACTTCCCACGGACTGCGAAGGCAAGAAATTCCATTGGAATTATGATGCAGAAGCAAAAATCAACCCCTTCTTTGCTCAGGTTTGGTATCCCCTTCACGATAAAGATGAAAACAATACTTACACAGAAGCAATCTTCAAAGGCTTTGAAGGCTTCAAAGATTAATCATTAATTAAAAACCCTGCTGATGCATCAGCAGGGTTTTTAAAATTTACAATATGTTAATGACAAAACAATAATGTTATTATAAAATTATATTGACGATAACAAATAAAGGTGACGACATGTTTGGTTATATTAAAATTTTTAAACCTGAATTGAAATTCAAAGATTTTGAACTTTATAAAGGCATTTATTGTTCTTTATGCAAACAATTAGGTAAAGAATATGGATTAACATCAAGATTTCTCCTGAATTACGACTACACATTTCTCTCACTATGCCTGTTATCATTAAGCAATCATGATTGCGAATTCAAAAAATCAAGCTGCTCTTTTTGTTTTGCAAAAAAGTGTCTTCATTGCACTTCAGAAGATGATATATTCAGATACGCAGCAGCACTTACAGTTATCACCACCTATCACAAATTGATTGATAATTTATCGGATGAAAAACACTTTAAAAAGATTCCATACTACGTTTGCTCAAAGCTGATAAAAAACAAATACAATAAAGCAAAAAAGTTTTATCCAGAGATTACAGAAATAATAGAAAACCAGATGAAAATACAATCTGATTTCGAAAAAGAAAAGAAAAATTCAATCGACCATGCGGCACACGCAACAGCCACATCATTAGCAGAAATTTTCTCGTTTGTGTATGGTAATAATGATGATAACATTTATCGCTTTGGCTATTGTCTAGGCAGATTTATTTATATCAGTGATGCTCTTGATGACCTTGAAAAAGATTTCAAAAATATAAATTATAACCCCTTTATATCCGATTTTAACAATTCACCTGACTTCATACAAATCCGCACTGATGGTTTTGCGATACTCGATACAACAGCCGATGAACTTGCAAAAGCATATGAATCAATACCATTTGGCAAGTATAAAGAAATACTCAGTAATATAATATACTATGGTTTGGATAACACTATAAACATCGTGTTAAGAAAGGAGAAAAAAACTGATGAGAAATCCCTATGAGGTTCTTGGCATTTCATCTTCAGCATCAATTGATGAAGTAAAATCTGCATATAAAAAACTGGCAATGCAATATCATTCTGACCCCTATTCGTCATCTGAAACAGAAAAAATGATGGAAGAAATCAATCAGGCATATGATACGATTATACTTTCACGCTGCGGAAACGGTGGTGCCGGCAGCAACAACACATCTGACAATAATTTTTCTCCAAACTTAAGCGAAGTAAGAGAAAAAATCAAAAACAAAAAAATAGACGATGCTGAAATACAACTTGATGGCATTTCACCTTCTTTCAGAACGGCTGAATGGTATTTTCTGAAAGGTGTTGTAAACCATAAAAGAGGATGGTTTGAAGATGCTAAGAAAAATTTCACAATCGCTTGTCAGATGGACCCGTCAAACACAGAATATCGCGATGCATTTAATTCTATCAGTGCATCTTCATCCGCTAACGGAGGATACAGATCATCGAAAAGACATGAACAAACAGGAGGTTGTGGTTCTTCACTCTGCACTATATGCAACACATTAATTTGTGCTGATTGTTGTTGCGACTGTCTCTGCGGTAATTCCCGCGGATGTTGCTAACGGAGGTTATTATATGCTAAAAAACACTTCACAGATAGCATTATGTGCAATTATGGCGGGATTGTCAATAACACTGATGCTATCAACTGCTGTTATTCCTTTTATGTCGTATGCAATTCCTGCTTTATGCGGAACACTGATGCTTGTAATAGTTATAGAATGCAGCAAAAAATGGGCACTGCTTGTTTATGCTTGTGTAAGTATACTATCTTTAATTGTTATTCCCGATAAATCTGCAGGTCTTTCTTATATACTTGTTTTCGGCTATTATCCGATATTAAAATGCATACTTGAAAAAAATTTTCCTGCATGGTTAAGTTATTTGCTTAAACTTTTGACATTTAATGTAGTATTGCTTGGTTCTTTTTACATTACACTGTACTTTTTCGGCATCGATACAGACGGTATCGAATGGGTTGTTCCTTATCTTACAAAATGGTTTATCGCGCCGATTATTGTAGTTTTTGCAAGCATTTTCCTTTTAATGTACGACACCGTACTGTCAAAGCTAATTATAATATACAAAAAGAAACTCAGAAAAAAATTAATTAAAACATTAAAATAACTATTGATAAAATTTTATCAATGTGATATAATACTACCAATGAGATGATTAAAATGTACCTGACACTAAAAATTATTTTGAGGTGGAAGCTACAAAATACAAATCTTTTCTGATATAAGATTTTTATGTAGCCATACCTGCAAATAGGTATGGCTATTTTTTTGGAGGTAAAATATGAAAACCCGTGTTGCATCAATTTCAATTATAGTTGAAAACTTTGAAAGCATTGAGAAGCTCAATGCAATTTTACATGAATATGGTGAATTTATCATAGGACGTATGGGTATACCCTACAAAAAAAGAAATATCAATCTCATAAGTGTTGCTCTTGAAGCAGAAATCAATATAATAAATACATTAACCGGCAAAATAGGCAGACTTGACGGTGTAAGTGCAAAAACTGCGTTTTCAAATTATGACTTTGAAAATGAGGTATAAAATGAAAAATATTATTAACAAACTACAGAAAGAGAAAATCTTAAGTAAAGAGGAATTTATAAAACTTCTTGAATGTGAAGATTTTGAAGCAAACGAGTATCTTCGCGAATATGCATTAAAAATGCGAAAAGAAATCTATGAAAACCATGTATATATAAGAGGTCTTATTGAAATTTCCAACATCTGCAAAAACGATTGTTTGTATTGTGGAATACGAAGAAGCAATCGAAACTGCATACGATACAGATTAACAAAAGAAGACATTCTTGATTGTTGTCATGAAGGATACAAGCTGGGTTTTAAAACATTTGTATTGCAAGGCGGAGAAGACGGTTATTACACTGATGAAATTTTGTGCGACATAATAAAATCGATAAAAGATAAATACCCTGATTGTGCAGTTACCCTATCATTGGGCGAAAGGACAAAAGAAAGTTTTCAGAAACTTTTTGATGCCGGTGCTGACAGGTATTTACTTCGCCACGAAACGGCAAATTCAGAGCATTATTCAAAACTGCATCCAGCAGGATTAACATTAAAAGACAGGCTTCAATGTTTAGAAAATCTTAAGCAAATCGGTTTTCAGACAGGTTGCGGATTCATGGTCGGCTCCCCTTTCCAGACAATCGAGAATATTGCGGAAGATTTATTATTTATTGCCAAATTCAAACCGCACATGGTAGGCGTAGGACCATTTATTCCGCACACAGATACACCATTCAGAAATGAAAAAGCCGGCGGTGCAGATTTGACATGCAAAATCCTGAGCATAATCAGATTGATGCTACCGAATGTATTGTTGCCTGCAACTACAGCCCTTGGTTCTATTGAAAAAGACGGCAGAGAAAAAGGTATTCTTTGTGGTGCAAACGTTGTAATGCCTAATCTGTCTCCTGAAACTGTAAGAGACAAATACACGCTTTATAACAACAAACTTTCAAGCGGTGCAGAAGCAGCAGAGAGTCTCAACCTGTTAAAAGATAGTATGAAAAAAATAGGTTACGAGATAGTTGTTTCCAAAGGCGATTTCAAAATATAAACAATATTGAAAGAAGAGATAAATTATGTACAATCCGAAATCAACAAAAGCAGAAGAATTTATTTGCCATGAAGAAGTTCTTGAGTCACTCAGCTTTGCAGATAAAATGAAAGATGACATTGAGTATGTAAAATCAATTATCGAAAAAGCAAAACTCAGAAAAGGTCTTTCACACCGTGAAGCATCAGTACTTTTGGCATGCGATAACGAAGAAATCAACAATGAAATGTATGAACTTGCCGCACAAATCAAAAAGGATTTTTATGGCAACAGAATCGTTATGTTTGCACCGTTATATCTTTCAAATTACTGCGTAAATGGTTGTGTTTATTGCCCCTATCACTATAAAAACAAGCATATTGCAAGAAAAAAACTTACTCAGGAAGAAGTTAAAAATGAAGTTATTGCTTTGCAGGATATGGGGCACAAGCGCCTTGCTATTGAAGCCGGTGAAGACCCCGTAAATAACCCCATAGAATACATTATCGAGTGTATCAACACAATTTACTCAATCAAACACAAAAATGGCGCTATACGCCGTGTAAACGTAAATATTGCAGCAACAACAGTTGAAAACTACAGAAAGCTTCACGATGCAGGCATCGGCACATATATTCTCTTTCAGGAAACTTACCATAAGGAAAGTTATGAAAAGCTTCATCCCACAGGACCGAAACACAATTATGCCTACCACACAGAAGCGATGGACAGAGCTATGCAGGGCGGCATTGATGATGTAGGTTTAGGTGTACTTTTCGGACTTGAACTTTACAGATATGAACTGGCTGCTTTACTTATGCACGCAGAACATTTAGAAGCAGTTTATGGTGTCGGTCCTCATACAATCAGCGTTCCGCGAATTAAAAAAGCTGACGACATTGACCCGTCTGCTTTTGACAACAGTATAAGTGATGAAATTTTCGCAAAAATCTGTGCACTCATCAGAATAGCAGTTCCCTATACAGGTATGATTATTTCCACAAGAGAAAGTCAGGAAGTGAGAGAAAAAGTTTTAAAGCTCGGTGTTTCGCAAATCAGCGGTGCTTCAAGAACATCTGTCGGTGGATACACTGAAGAAGAACGACCTCACGATTCAGAGCAATTTGACGTTTCTGACCAGAGAACACTTGATGAGGTTGTTAAATGGCTTATGGAACTTGGCTACATTCCCAGTTTTTGCACTGCTTGTTACAGAGAAGGCAGAACCGGTGACAGATTCATGTCACTTCTTAAAAGCGGACAGATACAAAACTGTTGCCACCCCAATGCATTGATGACGCTTAAAGAATTTTTGGAAGATTATGCAAGCGAAGGCACAAAAGAAATAGGCGAAAAATTAATCCGTGATGAACTTAAAAACATTCCGAAAGATAACGTGAGAAAAATAGCAGAAGATTATCTCAATAACATTCATTCAGGAAAAAGAGATTTCAGATTTTAAGGTGATTTAAATGGCAGCAAATCTTAACCAGACTCCAAGCGCAGAAAGACCTCATATTGCATTTTTCGGAAAACGCAATGCAGGAAAATCGAGCATAGTAAATGCAATAACAGGACAAGAAATTTCAATAGTGGCTGACTTCAAGGGAACAACTACGGACCCGGTAACGAAAGCCATGGAATTATTACCCTTAGGTCCTGTTGTCATTATTGACACTCCGGGAATTGACGATGAAGGTTCTGTCGGCGAATTAAGAGTAAAAAAAGCCAGACAGATTCTAAATAAAACTGATATCGCTGTTTTAATTATTGACTCGTCTATAGGTAAATCAAAAGAAGATGAAGAGTTAATCGAACTCTTCATAAAAAAAGAAATCCCCTACCTTGTCGCTTACAATAAATCGGATATTATCGACACAAAAATAACCGATAAAAATTCAATTCAGGTAAGTGCCGTAACAAACCAAAACATCAATGAATTAAAAGAACGTATAGCACAACTTGTAAAAATTGAAAATGACAATAAAAAAATCATTTCAGATTTACTTTCACCAAACGACACAGTAGTACTTGTAACACCAATTGATTCATCCGCTCCCAAAGGCAGAATGATTCTACCTCAGGTTCAGACTATAAGAGATTTGATTGACAAACATGCTATCTGCGTTGTCGTTCAGCCTGAACAATTGGAAAAAGTTTTGGATTATAAACCCAAGCTTATAATCACAGACAGTCAGGTGTTTAATAAAATCAAAGATATCGTCCCTGAAAATATACCTCTTACGTCTTTTTCTATTCTTTTCGCAAGATATAAAGGCTTGCTTAAAAGTGCCGTAAATGGCGTAAAAAAACTCAGATATCTGAACGATAATGACACCGTGTTAATTTGCGAAGGCTGTACACATCACAGACAATGTGAAGATATCGGCACAGTAAAGCTGCCTCAATGGATAACTAATTATACTCAAAAAAATTTGAATTTTGAGTTTACTTCAGGTGGACAGTTTCCTGAAAATCCTGAAAAATACTCATTGATTGTCCACTGTGGCGGGTGCATGCTGAACGAACGTGATATGCGTTACAGAATAAAAACTGCAAACGATGCAAATGTACCCATAACAAACTATGGTATCCTGATTGCAGAAATCAACGGAATTTTAGACAGAAGCATTGAATTTTAAAAAAATAACTTATGATATTTTTTAAAAGTAATTGCATTTTTAATATAAATGATATATAATTGTGCTGTATATAAATATACAATTTTTTCAAAAAGAAGGTCACAAAATGAACAGTTTTAAAGGTCAGATGGAAAAATATGCAGGCGTTTACGCTCTTTTACTTACTCCTTTCAATGAAGATTTGTCAATCGACTTTGAAGCATTAAAAGGCTATACAGAATGGCAGGTTGAACAGAATCCCCATGCTCTTTTCCCTGTTTGCGGTAGTTCTGAAATGGCAAAAATCGATTTTGAAGACAGAATTAAAATTGCTGAAACAGTTGTAAAATATGCAAACGGCAAACCTGTTTTCGCAACAGCAAACCTTTGTCACGGCTCTAAAGAAGAACAGATTGATGAAGTAAAGAGAATGTCAGCTACGGGCGTTGATGGTTTAGTTTTTGTAACTAAAGGTTACGGACTTGATGATGATTATCTTGTTCACTATATGTGCAGCCTTGCTGAACATACTGAACTCCCCGTTCTTGTTTATGAATTCCCCGGATACCCAAACAATAAAATCAGTGCTGATGCTTACAGAAGACTTGTTGAAACAGGTAAATTTGTCGGCATGAAGGATACTACTTGCTCTATGGATTTAATCAAAGAAAAAATTGCTATACAGGGTGAAAGTAACGTTCTTCAGGCTAACTCACCTTATCTTTTTGAATCATATAAAGCAGGTGCAAGAGGTGTAATTGCTACTCCGAGTACTTGTGGTGCATATATGCTCAGAAAAATGTACGATGCATTCTTTGTTGAAAAAGACATTGAAAAAGCAGAAAAAATCCATCGTTTTGTAAACGTATTTGCTGAAACAGTTGATAATGGATTTACAGCAAGCGCAAAATATATGGCTTCTCTCTGCGGTGCAAAAATGAATACATACACAAGAACAGGTGCCACAATTAACGACCAGAAAAAACACTCACTTAAAGTGCTCCATGATTTTGCAGTAAGTGAAGGACTTATGATTAAATAATTAATTTAGCCGCATCATCCGATGCGGCTATTGTCTAAATTCAGAGGTGAATAATATGGCTAAAAGTTTAAAACAGTCATGGGGTTACATAGCTTGCAGACTTTATTTTTTAGGTGAGATTATGAAGAAAAAAGAGATAGGCGTAGTTTCAGCTTCAACTTCGAAAATTATAAAGAAAGAAGACCCGGTACATATCACTGCACACAGAGGTTTCTCAGGTATCGCTCCCGAAAACACCTTGCCAGCTTTTGAGCTTGCTTGTCAACAGGATTATTATGCAATTGAATGTGACGTGCATCTCACAAAGGACGAACAGTGGGTGATCTGCCATAACACCACAATAGATAAAACCTGCAACGGCACAGGCAGTATCAGCAACTATACTCTTGAAGAATTACGAAATTTTAAAGTTACTTTCGGTAACGGAATAGAAAAATATGATAATCTTCAATTGCCTACACTTGACGAATATCTTGACCTCTGTGCTAAATACAACAAAATACCTGAAATTGAAGTAAAACGTGATGGATTTTACGACACAAGACTTAACG
>JAZSFV010000282.1:0-5088 GCA_045532395.1 Acutalibacteraceae bacterium | reverse complement strand
AACAGTGCTAAAGATACGGAAACATTCCTTGCTTTTTCAACTGAACTTGATGAATTTATTTACAGTGTAATTTGTGTATGCGACTATGTCAAATCAAAGAAACGCAGTAAGAAAAAGATTATGCTTTCATTTGACGAATGGAATGTATGGTATCATTCATGGGGTGCGCCTTTTGAAAAATGGTCTGTAGCACCGCCTCTTCTTGAAGATATTTATAACTTTGAAGATGCTCTTGTGGCTGCTTGTATGCTTATCACTCTTCTTCGCCATGCAGACAGAATCAAGGTTGCCTGTATTGCGCAGCTTGTTAATGTTATTGCACCTATCTTTACAAAAACAGGTGGTGGAGTATTCCGTCAGACAACATTCTATCCTTTTGAAAGAATGTCAAAATATGCACGCGGAGCATCTATCAAACCTATCGTTGAATGTCCCAGATACGATACTAAAGATTATACTGACGTGCCTTACCTTGAAACAATCGCAACTTACGACGAAGAAAACGAAGAAGTTGCAGTGTTTGTTGTTAACCGTTCACTTAATGAAGATTGCGTTATTGATTTCAAACTTCTTGATTTTGACGGCTATAAACCCGTATCTTTTGAATCAATGGACGGCTACGATAAACTTCTTGTTAACGACTTCGGCAAAGAAACAGTCTGTATGCACGCAAACGAATTGCCGGTAAGCGATGACGGAAAATTTACTGCTAACCTTAAATCAATGAGCTTCAACGTAATCAGATTTAAAAAATGAGTTTTTAAGGTGATTTTATGCGACTTTTAAATAAATTAATCCGTAAAATTTCAGGTGCGGAATTAGCTCAGGACCAGCAGGGCGGTAATGCAGGGGGAAAGGCAAATAAAGAACTTGTGCCCATACTCCGCCGGTGTGCTGCAGACGGTTGCGTTTTGCTTAAAAATAACGGTGTGTTGCCTTTAAAGAAAGAAAATAATATAGCGGTTTTCGGCAGAGTTCAGTTTGACTATTTTTATGTTGGCAACGGCTCAGGTGGAGACGTGCGCACACCTTATAAAATCAATCTTATTGATGGCCTTTCTGAAAGCGGGCTTAATATCAACAAAGATTTGGCAGATAAATATAAAACATGGTGTCTGACTAAAAAGAATATCCCTGACCCCGGATTCTGGGCACATTGGCCAAGGTTTTATAAAGAAATGCCCATAAGTGTTTCTGATGTTAAAAAGGCAAAAGAAACAAGCGACAGTGCATTGGTTATAATCGGCCGTTCATCAGGCGAGGACAGAGAAAATGTTCTTAAAAAAGGTAGCTTTTACCTGACCGATGAAGAAAAGAAATTGCTGGGTAAAGTAACATCTGTTTTTGAAAAGACAGTTCTTGTTCTTAATGTGGGTAACATAATCGATTTTGAAGAAATTGAAAAATACGGTGATAAAATTTCTGCAATTCTCCTTGTCTGGCAGGGTGGTATGGAAAGCGGTAATGCTGTGGCAGATGTTTTATCAGGCAAAGTTAACCCGTCAGGTAAACTTACTGATACTATCGCCAAAACTTATGGTGACTACCCCAGTGCAGACAATTTCGGTAAACTGAAATTCAACAATTACGCAGAAGATATTTTTGTAGGTTACCGTTATTTTGAAACTTTTGCACCTGAAAAAGTTCTTTACGAATTTGGTTTCGGTTTATCTTACACAGATTTTGAAATAAACTTCAAATCTGCAGAAGAAAAAGAAGATAGAATCGTTTTCACGGCAGAAGTTAAAAATACAGGCTCTCTTGCAGGTAAAGAAACAGTGCAACTTTATGTTTCGCAACCTCAGGGTAAACTCGGTAAAGCGGCAAAGTGTCTTGTCGGATTTAAAAAGACAAAACTTTTGAATCCGTGTGAAACTGAAGAAATAAAGATTATCGCAGATAAATATTCATGCGCTTCTTTCGATGACAGCGGCATTACCGGAAACCCCAATTCATATATTATTGAAAAAGGAAAGTATGGTTTTTATCTCGGCTCAAGCGTTAAAAAATGTAGTGAAGTTTATTCAGTTACACTCTCTGAAGATGAAATTCTTGAAACTCTGACTGAAGTTATGGCGGTCAAGAAAGAAATGGCATTTGACCGTTTCGAAGCAGAAGAAGTAAACGGCAAAGTCGTTCTTAAAAAAGAAAAAGTGCCTGTAGTTACAACTGATTTAAGAAAAATTATTCTCGAAAATCTCCCGGAAGGCAAAGAAATGACAGGGGATAAGGGCTATAAACTTGCAGATGTGAAATCAGGCAAGGTTTCTATGGATGATTTTGTGGCACAGCTTGATTTGGATGAACTTGAAGCAATTTCACGCGGTGAAGGGCTTATGAATTCTTCTCTGGGTGCAGAGGGCAACGCAGGTACATTAGGCGGCGTTACAAAGTCACTTTGTGATAAAGGAATTCCTGCTATGACCGCAACTGACGGTCCGTCAGGCATTCGTCTTATGGCTTCGTGCTCTTTGCTTCCCTGTGGTACTGCAATTGCATGTACATGGGATGAAGAATTGGTAGAGAAACTTTTCTTTATCCTCGGCAAAGAAATGACAGACAGAAAAACCGATATGCTTTTAGCACCCGGTATGAATATCCACAGAAACTTCCTTTGCGGAAGAAACTTTGAATATTATTCGGAAGATCCGTTTGTCAGCGGTAAAATTGCATCGGCTACAGTAAAGGGTATTCAGAGCCATAACATTTCTGCCTGTCCTAAACATTTTGCATGCAACAATCAGGAATTAAACAGAAACCATACTGATTCTGTTGTTTCCCAGAGAGCGCTCCGTGAAATATATCTCAAAGGTTTTGAAATCTGTGTTAAAGAAGGGAAGCCTTTGAATATCATGACAAGCTACAACAAAATCAATGGTGTATGGAGCCATTATAACTATGAACTTTGCACTACTGTTCTTCGTAACGAATGGGGATATAAGGGTAATGTCATTACAGACTGGTGGATGAGATATGCTTCTTCCCCTGAATTCCCTGAAATGCGTGACAATGCTTACAGAGTGCGTGCACAGGTTGACGTGCTTATGCCTGGCGGTAAAACTGCAGTCAGCAAATCTGCTTCAAACGACGGCTCTCTTACAGAAACCTACGGAAAACCTGATGGTATTACTCTCGGGGAAATGCAGAGAAGTGCAAAGAATGTGCTTAACTATATTTTAAGTTCAGGTAAAAGTATTTGATTGTTTTCTTAATAATTTTTAATTGTCAATAAGTTTTTACATTATTGCATTTTAACTATTTTGTGATATAATTAATTTGTAATCATTTTTTTATAAGGAGATGTATACTCATGAAAAAGATGTCAAAAATCCTTTCTGTTTTTCTTGCAGTTGTAATGGCAATGAGTGCATTTGTTATTACTTCAAACGCTGCAGAAGTTACAGATAAGCTTGAATTGACAGTACAGTCAGCAGGTGCAGAAGTTTTCTCTGCTTCACTTAAATCTGACTATTCATTCGACCTTTCAATTCCTTACGATGCAGTTGTTGATGTAAACGAAGTTACAGTTGGTCTTTCAATTGCAGATTTTGCAGGTTTCGGAGTTGATGGTGCAGAAACTTTCTCAAAAACATTCACAACAGGTGTTGACAAGCAGGTTGAACTTTATAACTACTTACCTGATTTTGACAATGCATCTGTTCAGGGTACAATCGATGGTGTAGAATACGGATATAACCTTGTTCCGCATAACACAGACGAGTTTTACTCAATCGGTGCATATCCCAAAAACAAAGCTGCAGCAGAAGAAGCATTCGACGCTTTCTTCAGCCACACAACAGTAAGGGAACTTGATGTTAAAGATAATTACATCGTTATCCCCGGCGATGCTTACATTCAGGTTGGTACAGAAAAACTCCTTTTTGAAGATGCAGACGACTTCCTTTATGTTGACAATATTGTATCAGATGGTGCTTTTGAAACTGAAGTAAGAGATGCTCTCAAAGTAGAAGAAGCAGAGGAGCTTGAAGATGCTCAGATTGAAGTTTATATTCCTGAAGGCACAACCATCGCTCTCGGAACATCATTCCTTATGTTTGACGATTCTGCAACAATAAAAATCTATGGATATGATGATGTTGACGAAGTTAACACAATTTTGTCACAGTTAGCTGCTTGTGAATCAAACGAAGAGATTATTCTTACTCTCGTTAACTTCCTTATTGCAGCAGTGAATGCAGTTAACGGAAATACAATCACTCTCAACGTTGATTTCCATGTACATACAGTTGCAGATTATAACGATCCTGACGAATATGCTCGTCCCACTTGTGACACTGATGGTTCAGCAGTATTCTATTGCGATGTTTGCGGTAAAGTTGCTGACATTGACGTAATTCCTGCATTGGGCCACAAATTCAGCGAATGGGTAGAAATAGCAGAGCCTACTTGCACAGAGGAAGGCATGCTTGAAAGAGTATGTTCAGTTTGCGGTGACTATGACTACGAAACAATCGAAGTAATCGGTCACTCTTATGATAACGGCGTTGTAACAGAACCCACTTGCACAGAAGAGGGTTACACAACATACACCTGCACAGCATGTGGCGATACATACGAAGATGATTTCACAGATGCTCTTGGTCACACAGCAGGCGAAGCAGTTGTAGAAAACCGTGTAGAAGCTGATTGCACAAACGATGGTTCATACGACAGCGTTGTTTACTGCACAGTATGCGGTGAAGAAATTTCAAGAGAAGAAGTTGCAATTGAAGCTGCAGGTCACAATATGGAACTTAAACAGGTTGTGGCACCTACATATATCGCTAAGGGCTATTCAATCTATGTTTGCTCTGTTTGTGGATATGAAGAATTCAGAGATTATACAGAAGTTCTTCCTCCTGAAGTTCTTTACATTGAAGGTTTGGATGATTTTTCTGTTAAATATCAGAAAACTTACGACCTCGGAAGCCTTGTTGCTGACAAGATTGTAAAGGGTGGCGAAATCGGCTGTACAGTTACTTATTTTTCAAATGCTGAAAACGTTGCAGTAGTTGACGAAAACGGTATCGTTACAGGTAAAGGTATGGGTAGTACAACTATCATAGTCACAGTTACTGACGACAACGG
>JAZSFV010000097.1:0-7170 GCA_045532395.1 Acutalibacteraceae bacterium | reverse complement strand
ACCGCTTGGCCTCCGACTTTAATCTGCTGGATTGTCATGGGATACATATCGTTTGTGTTGAGAACTACGATATGTGCGTTGCCGTAATCAAATGCATAGTAAACGCCTTCTGCTCTGATACATTCTTCGGGAGCAGCATCAAGGTTAAACATACTGTCAAACCAATAGTGGTTTACTTTGTTTGTAATGTTACCGTCGTGGTTACCTGCAACAGGAGCAATAGTAAGTTCTGAATTTACGAAATTGAATTTATCAAAATACCAATCCCATTCTTCCTGAGTACAATCGTTTACATAGTCACCAAGGCTTGTGTAGAATTCTGCATCGGGCATTGTTTCATAAGCAGTTTTCATAACGTTAGATGCTTTTCTGAAGTTATCTTCATTACCTGCCTGAACGTCAGCAATAGCGATAAACTTGAAGTTTTCATCACCATCGTCAGTTCTGAATGTGCCGATATCGCTCCATTCATTGTTTACATCGTCACCAACTCTGTAAACATATTCTGTGCCGGGTTTAAGAGCTGTGAGAGTTACTTTGTGAACATAAATGTCCTTGAATTTTTCACAGCTGCCTCTGAAAGTTTTTGCACCTTCAAATGTGCCTTCGTATTTATCGGCGATTACAAACTGAACTGCAGTTGCAGATTCTTCGTCTGTATGCCAACAGACACCTCTCTGTGTTGTAGGGTCACTGCCCATTGTAATTGATACGTTTCTGATTTTGTCTGACACTTCGTAGTCTTTTTCAAGAACAACGTCTTCTGTTGCATAAGAGAAACCTGCGCAACCTAAAACTACGCAAAGTGAAAGAACAATAGCAATAATTTTTTTCATATTACTAACCTCCTCTTCTTTCATAATCTCTCAAAAAGAGATTCATCTAATAAATGATACCATTTTTTCAAGTTTTTGTCAACGAAAAATCCGCGAATTGATTTCGTTTTCATAAAAATTATCAGGGCATTTTTTGACCACATAGCATCTGTCAGAATTTTCATCTGCAACAAAACTGTCAGAGCCGTCATTTTTTATAACAGGTCTGCCATAAACTCTATTGTATGAAGCCTTATTTTCATCACCATGAAGTGCAAGCATTACTGTCATCGGATCCCAGGAACTTCTGCCGTTTACAGAGCCATGTGCTTTCATGGCAACAAGCAGAGCATCACTTTCATCCCTGATAACACCCTGACCGCCGGTTATAACGTTTTCACCTACTTCAAAGCCAAGATAAGTTATGGGACACGGAAATTTTTCCGCCACAATCTGTGCTGCTTTTACGGAGTAAGAATTGTTTGCGATGTTGTATTCGCAGGCGTTTTCTATATCCCACCGGCCAGCCATAGCCCACAATTTTTTCACTTTACTACGGCACAAATCTATACCGTTAAGTGACGAATACTCATCAGGACCGCTTAAAAGCAAGTCCGCTATTGAGTTCTGAAAACCTATAGAAATAATATCAATTTTTTCTTTAGTTTCTGATAACAAACGACGGTAAAAAGAAACCGAATCATCATAACACTCAGCACCTTTGAATATCCCCTCAGAAAACCTTTCGATAAGTTTTTCCTGATAACTGTTTTTCGGCGGGTCTTTATAGTAAGTTGCCTTTTTATCCACAGCTATCGGCACATCAGTGACACCATAACTTTTCAGAAAAAGCTCTGCAGAATAGGGCGAACAGTCAAGAAAGGCGTTAATATTAACGCCTTTCAAGTCTGAATCTGTTAAAAGTCTGAGTGCTACGCAATCATCGCAATCTGTCCACCAGTCTGTATCAAGAATGAATGAACGGTTGTCTGATGAAATCATAGCTTTTTTAAATAAGTTCGCTGAATCCCTTTGTGCCCCAGCTTTCATATGCTTTGTCAGAAAGGAATTTGAAGATTGTACGGAGAACATCGTTTGCTTTGCTGGGTTCTTCGGGAGCTGCATAAACGCCGATATCGATAAGGGCATTTTTAAGTCTCTGCATTCTTGCTTCGCAGTCTTTTGTATCAACAACTGTTTCTGTAAGCATAAGTTTGCAATCATCAAGTGCAGCCTGGAGCTCTGCTCTCTGTTCTGCAGTCATGGTTGTGTTTTCTGCAAGAGCTTTTTCTGCATCAGGAATGTGATTATTTCTTAAATCCCTTGTAGTTCTTGAGCCGTTGAACTGAGGATACATTTCAGGGTTATAATGTACGTCCTTGATTGTATCGTCTTTAAGAAGAGCACCTGCAAAGTTGATTACAGAGTCACTTCTGCCTGTTTTTTCATGGTTAAGACCTTCGACATACCATGTATTTTCAGGGAGATATGATGTTGATGCATCAACTACTCTGTCAGGAGAAATATGGTTATGTGTGGGGTCTGTACATACAGGATTCTTTGCAACATAGTCAACAGGAAGTGTTTCGCCAAGGTTTGCAAATGTTGCATAAAGGCTTGTTGATGCTGAATGAATGATTGTGTCAGAATTGATATAGAGTGCACTTGAGCCGATGGGATAAAGAGCAAGACCATATGAGCAGATAGCGTGTACGATACCGTCAAATTCATCGCTCATCAATCTGTTGATATTCTGCTGGAGATTGCTCTGTGCTGTGTGATAGAATTTAACTTTAGTTCTGATTACATCGTATTCAGGACCTTTGTCTGCAAAATAAATTTCGTAAGATTCGTCAAAGTCATCATTGGGAAGAAGTGCCCAGAAAATTGTAGTGTTACCTACGAGTGTATCTTTAGCACCTGCAAGAATACCGTCAAGAATGGCATCAAGAACATCATGCGGCAGAATTCTCAGAACAATGTTAAGGAGATATGCATACCATTCTTCTTCAAAAAGTTCGGGGAGAATTCTCGTGTAAAGGAATTCATCGTTTTCAAGAAGTGTATCGTTTACAAAAAGGTCGCCAAGAATTTTTGAACCATCAAGGGCTGCAATAACGAAAACGATTTTGTGAACGCTGTCGTAGTTATCATAGTAGAGGTCATATTTGCCTGAATACATTTCAAGCCATGCGGTAACAACTGTACCACCCATACTGATAGGAGCAAGACTTACTTCATCTGCGCCTGTCTGTTCTTTAACCATTTCGATATAATCATTAAGCTCTTCTGCAATCTGAATTACATCGCCTGATGAGTTATATGAGAAGAAATAGAGCCATTCTTCGCCGATTTCTTCACCGATTTCCTGGAAAGGAACTGCATCGTAAACGATATCCTTGTGTTCCTGGTCCATATCGCCTACTGAACAATACTGTCTGTCAACGTATGTGGGATAAACAGGGTCACCGTTAAGGTCACTCTTATTATATTTGAGTGCGTTGCATGCTGCTTTGTAGCCTGCTTCTGATGCAAAGTCCATCTGTGTTACGAGAGTGAGAAGCACAGGGAAAACAACAGTTAAGATAAGTTCTGTAATATCAACTGTGAGAGGCCAACCGGTAATTACGTTGCCGTCTTTGTCTTTAAGAGGATTGCCTTCTTCGTCCAGAATGGTAGTATCAATCTGTGAAATACCATGGATAATGATAATCGGTACCTGCTCGTCTTTTGTGAGGGTATCTTCCGCTTCTTCGATTGTGTTTACAATCTGAATGGGGTCCTCATCAGCTGCTTCTGCTGCGAGAACATGTGACATTATGCCCAGACTCATTGTCAAAACAAGAACTAAGGCAATTACTCTTTTGAAAACTTTGTTCATAAAACAAGCCTCCCTTTAATTTTATGGAAAAATTGTATCATATTTTACAAAATTTGTCTACACTTTATTAAAATTTCTAACAATTTATTATAAATGAAATTATATTTCAATCAAAAATTTTGCCACTGCATCGTCTGTATTTCTTCCGATAACGGCTGTAGCCTGTTTTTTTACGTCTTCTTTTGCATTTTCTACGGCATAGGATTCGTCGGCTGCTGCAAAAAGAGGCAAATCGTTTAAATTATCACCGAATGCAACCACTTTCTCAAAACCGTATTTTTCTTTGAGAAATTTAACTGCATTATACTTTGACGCTTTTTCGGAACACACTTCAAAATACCAGAAATCAGGGTTGTATGTGTCGCGGTAGAATTCGCAACGGATACCGTCAATCTTTATAATTTCATCATAAAAAGGTTTTATCTTCTCGCACTTGTCAGAATAGGAATAATAAACAATATTAAGATTTTCACATTCTCTGAAGCTTTCTACCCTGGTGAATTTTTTGCCGTATTTTTCTTCACGTTCTTTTATAAACTGCTTTGAATTGGGCGCATCAGTATTTTCATAAAAAGTACTCAATCCCCCATCAATACAAAAGATGAATCCGGGAGAGCCGAATGCACATACGGTTTCCAGAAACTTATTTTTTGCCTTATCTGACATGGCTTCAACTTTTATATACTCACGTGTTTTTGCGTTCATAAGAGCAACACCGTTCATAAGAACGACGGGCACATTGACAGGCACTTCGCTTAACATCTGCAAAACTGTGGCTTCGCTTCTTGCGGTTGCAACAGAAAAGTAATTCCCCTTTTCTATAAATTCGTTAAGGAGTTTCTGGCTTTCCTTTGTTACTTCTGCAGAATTATTTAAAAGCGTTCCGTCAAGGTCGGAAATGTAAAGAGTTTTCATACACATCACCTGAAAAAAGGGCTGTGAAGAACACAGCCCTTAAATTTTATTTAACTAACTGAATACGGCTTAATTCTCTGGGCTTTGGTTCGGGTTTTTCGTCACCGTAGCCTACAGAAATTGCAATATCAAAAATATAGTTTTCAGGAATATTAAGCCTTTTTTTCCATTTCAGACTGTCAGGACCATTGAAAAGAGCACCGACAGAAGCAATTATAACGGATTCAAGACCGATTCCTTTTGCACAGATTGCAATATTTTCAACCATGATACCTGCGTCCATTTTACAGCCTGATTCGCTGAAAATCATAGCCATAACGGGAGCATTGTGGTAAACGGGATTTTTCTCTGCTCTTGTGTAAGCCGGAGTATCGTAGCCTACAAACTCTTTGAAATCGTGGTTGATTTCTTCAAGCATTGATTTATCAGTAATAAATCTTACATGGCAAGGCTGACCGTTTCTTCCGCTGGGGGCTAAAAGAGCCGCTTTCATAAGAGTTTCCAGCTGGTCATCATTCAAAGGAATATCTTTATATTCACGTATTGTCTGACGTGTAAGAATTGCATCTGTAACCTGATTTTTAATAATCATTATTCGCCCTTCATTCCGAGAAGTTGTACTTTGCCGTCATATGAAGCCTGGCTTACTTTGATTGAATCAAAGATAGCTGCTCTGATATCGTCTTCAGTTGCACCGAGTTCAACACTATATTTTCTGTCAATGAAAAGGTTGAGAGCCATGATATCTGCAAGTCCGTCAACATCAATACCGCTTTCAATACCTTTTGCAGCATATTCTTTCTTAACGCCGCCGAGACCCATTCTCATCATCCAGGGAGCAACGCTGATAATAGGTCTGTTTTCACCCATGCCTCTTGCAGCGTAAACGATTTTAAGGAATTCTTTCCATGTCTGGTTGTACATGCTGATAGGCCATGCTTTTGCACCCTTTGATTTTTCAGCAGCACCAACGATAACTTCAGCAACCTGACGTACTGTAAGCATAGCTGTACCGCCGCCGGGATACATTGTGCAGGGAAGTTTATCCATTCTCTTAATCTGTTCGATAAGGATAACCCAAACAGGTTTTCTGCCGGGCTGTGTGCCAAAAATGTAGGGAAGTTCAAGAACTGCTACGTCAAAGTTTTCATCAGCGTAGGAGAAAGCAACCTGTTCCTGGTCGATACGGCTTCTGATGTAGGGGTGTTTTGCACAGAGATTCATATCAGGACGCTGTTTAGCAAGATATGAGAAGTATGAACCGAGGATAACAGCATTCTTCATACCCACTTCTTTACAGATAGGAAGAATTCTTTTAAGAGGAGCGATGTTATATTTGTAGTAAGCATCGTATACAGGTGCAGGGAATTCCACACGTTCATCGATACCTGCAGCAAATACGAAACAATCGTACCCTGCCATCATTTCTCTGAGTTCGTCGTCTGTTTTGTCGTTGATGTTAGCAAAAACGATTTCCATTTCTTCAGGAATAGGAGCACCTGCCGGAAGGGGCGGAAGAGCAACTGTTTTTACTTCGTGACCTTTTTTGATGAACAAATCTGCAGCAGCTGAACCGAGCAAACCTGTTCCGCCAATCATAAATACTTTCATTGAACTAACCTCCAAAAATTGTTAATTCAATTTTAAAACAATTTACATGATTAGTCAAGCATTATTTTCCGTATTTGCAAGCAAAGACACGGCTTTCAGAGAATTTGACATTTTGTAAAACGGATACACATAAAATGTCGGAAAAATGAACAGACAAAGCAAGAACCATCCACAAAAACTCAGCTTGAAAAATGCAGTTTCAAAGCATTTGTTTTCCATAATTTGTGTACTCAGAGCCACAGCATCCCTTGCCCTGCAATTTTCGTTTTCATACATGACATAGGTTGCAAGAAAATATCTTTGGGAAAACACAAACGCAAAGAAAACACCGCTTACAAAGAGCAGAAAATCACCTGCTATAAGAGACATAAGCATTCTTGTGCCAACGCCTGTCCAGAGCGCGTAGAAAATATACCCCGTTATAACAAGTGACGGCATAAGAAAAACAAGGGTGCAAATCAGTTTTTTAAGTTCAACAAGAATAATAAGTTTCAGTGCAGACGACGATTTTTTTATGCCGTAAAAGTTAAACAACTGTCTGATGGGAAGACGTGTTTTCTTTGCATTTTCATAAAACCATACATCACTTCCGTACCTGAAAGGTATCAACGCTACATAAGAAACAAGCCCGAGAAGCGCAAAAAATATTAACCTGACTGCTTTTAAGGAAAATCCTGAAAACAAAGAAGTCACGTTGGGGATATTTATTATCAACTGCCCCAGGACAAAGGAATTGTTGATTGTAAGTGTAAGAAAAACAGTTATAAGCAACACGAGAACAAGGCTTAAATGCTGACCTAACATATTTGCTTTTGAAAATATTTTTATCCTTGCATTCAAATATATCACTCCGTTTTTATTTGGCATATAAGTAATTATTGGAAGTTTTCACCTTTTTATTCACAAAAAATCAACAAAAATTATACATATATATATTGCTCTTTTAAT